>DAORUG010000256.1:0-1454 GCA_035433125.1 Flavobacterium sp. | reverse complement strand
TCATAATACCCATATTTAATTCCTTGTTTTTCTAACATTGTTTTAAATGCCCCAACAGAACCCGGAAAAGGTGTAGGCTCTTTAGTTCCCAATCCTAACCAAAAAAGCTTGATTTTTTTATTGAGTGCATTACCATCTTTAAATTTTCCGTCTAAAAATGTGTTCACATTAATTGCATCAGTACTAGGATAATTTGCAGTTCCGCTAAATCCTCCATAGTAAGAAAAGGTCTCAAGATTATTCATCATAATCCTCATGGTTTGATTGGCTCCCATCGAAAGACCAGCGATTGCTCTATTCTCGCGATTAACGATGGTGCGAAACTTGGCATCAATCATTGGAATAATTTCATTGATTACAACCTCCTCAAAAACGGATTCTGGACGGGTCTTTTTATCCAAATCGGCCTTGTTTTCAGGTTTATAAGCATACCCATTATCCATTACAATAATCATAGGCTTTGCTTTTTTGGAAGCAATCAGATTGTCTAGAATTAGATTTGCTTTTCCTTGAACAGCCCAACCCGTTTCATCCTCAAAACTTCCGTGTTGTAGATACAGAACTGGGTAGCGAGTTTTTGTATTTTCATTATAATTTGCTGGAGTATATACAAAACAACGTCTGAACGAATTGGTTAATTTTGAGAAATAAATATTCTCACTCACCAAACCGTGAGGAACATCTTTCAGGGCAAAAAAGTCTTGATCTGTTGCTGGAATTTCTATACCACTCCCCAACCTTCCGGCACCATAAAAATATAATGTTCCCGGATCTGGAACCGAAGCGCCATCAATATTCAATTGGTAATAGTGAAATCCTGGGTCTTGCGGAAGTGATTCTCCGGTCCAAACACCTTTTTCATCTTTTACCATATCATATTTTACACCTCCTAAATCCAATTGAACTTTATTGGCTTGAGGTGCCAAAATACTGGCACGCACACGACTTTCGGAATTGACTTGAGGATATTGCTTGCCTTGCTGATTGACAGAAGACGGTTTAAAATCTTCGACAACTTTAATCGGCTTTGTTTGTGCAAAGCCAATTGTTGTTGTGAAAGCTATCGCCAAATAAATAATAGATTTATAATTCATAGGAATCTCTTTTTTAATCTTTAAAAAGTAAAGGGGCTAATTCCTTGAAGCTACGACGCCAAGTTTGAAATTCATGTGCTGTGCCTTCTGAAATGTAGGAAACAGCATTAAAACCAGCAGTTTTAAGTGCAGTTACTGAACTTTTAATAGAATCAGGGCGCTCTTTACTTCCACAACTTAAGAAGATAAGTTTCACCTTCGATTTGTCTTTAATATCTTCTGGTTTATAAGTTCCACCGCTCAAAAGTGCATAATGAGAGAAAACCTCTGGCTTGTTAATTGTTATCGTTTTTGTTTCCATTCCTCCCATTGAAAGACCCGCCATTGCACGGTGAGTTTGCTTGTTAATGGTACGATAAT
>DAORUG010000255.1:0-1479 GCA_035433125.1 Flavobacterium sp. | reverse complement strand
TTACATTAAATTGCTTTTTTGTATGTTTGTTCATTGGTAATAACATATTTTGCAATTAAATTGCAATTTATGTTATTGTAAGAAAAAAATTGAATTGTGTCGACACTGTATGCACAATTCAAAAACAATAAACCCACAATAAAACTAGCTACTCGCAATGCCAACATTAAACTGGATCGGAAAAGAAAAAGTAATCAATCACCACCAAGACGTACCCTACAAAATACTGGAGCCTCAATATGGCTTTGCTGATGGGGTACAACAATCCGAACCCAATGACAGCGGCAACAAAATTATTCACGGCGACAACCTTGAAGCGTTAAAAAGTTTATTGCCAGAATACGAAGGGAAAATAAAATGCATCTACATAGACCCGCCCTACAATACGGGAAACGAGAGTTGGGTGTACAACGACAACGTAAACCATCCAAAAATCAAGAAATGGCTGGGCGAAGTAGTAGGCAAAGACGGAGAAGATTTAACACGCCACGACAAATGGCTCTGTATGATGTACCCAAGACTGAAATTATTACACAAACTTTTGGCTAAAGACGGTGCTATTTTTATTTCGCTTGATGATAACGAACAGGCACATTTGAAGTTGATTTGTGATGAGATCTTTGGAAGTGGTAATTTTTTGGCAAACATTATTTGGCAAAAAGTTTATAGTCCAAGAATGGATGCAAAAGGATTCAGTTCAAGTCACGACTTTATAATTGCTTATCAAAAATCAAATCTTTTTGAGTTGAATAGGCTAAAAATTGAACAGTCAGATAAGCAGTTCAAAAGTTTTGATGTGGAAAAAGGAAAGTTTTACCGAAGTCGTTCTCTAAAAAAAGAAGGTTCTAATTCTTTAAGAACTGACAGACCAAATCTATATTATCCCTTAAAATCGCCTGATGAAACAGATGTTTTTCCTTTAAAACCCGATGGAACAGAAAGTTGTTGGCGTTGGTCTATGGAGACATATCAAAGAAATTTAACCGAAGGGAATGTAGAATGGATATACAAAAATGAACAATGGCAAGTATATGTTAAACAATGGAAGGAAATGGATCCTTCTCGTCCAGCCACTACTATTTGGCTTAGTGAAGAAGTTGGACATAATCACAGTGCCAAAGACGAAATAAAATCTTTTAAACTTGACTATACATTTGATACTCCGAAACCAAGTAGTCTAATTGAACAAGTTATTCAAATTTCCTCTGATAAAAACTCCATAATCCTAGACAGTTTCGCCGGCTCAGGAACGACAGCCCACGCTGTTTTAAACCTAAACAAACAAGACGGAGGCAAAAGAAAATTCATTTTGATAGAAATGGAGGATTATGCCAATACGATTACTGCCGAAAGGGTAAAACGTGTCATAAATGGCTATGGTGATATTAAAAAAACCGAAGGCACTGGAGGAAGTTTTAATTATTACCAACTAGGCGAACCTTTGTTTCTCGAAGAAGATGTGCTTAATGAAGCAGTGGG
>DAORUG010000254.1:0-1611 GCA_035433125.1 Flavobacterium sp. | reverse complement strand
AGTTTCAAATGTTCTCTTTGAAGTTCTCGACATACGGGTTGAATATCACCCAAAAAGGATTTTAGTTTGTTTTTGTAAATATCAGTAGCACGCACAACAAATGGCGATTTTACTTTATTCATTTCGTCACGAACTAGGTTTTCGCATTCTTTATACCCATAAATTTCATTGGAACCAATAATATAGTTTCCTTCAAACCAAGTGTCCAAAGTTTTTGATGCTCTCAAATTACTCATTTCTCCTGGAGGATCAAAACTCTCGTCGCGTTTCGATACTTTGATAACCTGTCCTTTTTTGTTCAAAGTTTTCTTGAACACAATAGTTTTCGAAGATTTGAAAGCAAAACGCATTACATCTATTTTCATATTGATAATAGAATTCATTTCGCAAGTATTAAAATCATAACCGTTGTAGGTAGAATTTACTTTGCTGTATTTCTTAGCAATTTCCCTAAGTTTTTTATCGTCTAAATCGCTTTCTCTTTTGATGTCGTTTATGGTAACAGTATCAACAACAAAGTGATAATAAGCATCACTGAAATTATTGTTTTTCACAAAGCTGTGTCCGTAATTTTCAGGATCTATCAAATCTACTTTTACGCCATCGTTTTTATCGGTGTAAACTCTGGCTGCGGTAATTCCAATATGTACCAAGTCTTTGTTTTTCTCTTGCTCGATATATTCCCATTCGTTAGTTCTTTTAACGAAATCAATCAGTATTTCTTCGGCAATTTCAATGTCTGGCTTTTCGTCCAGTTCCATTTTTAAAGCCAATTCTTCTTCATCTTCCGGCACAAAACCTTTTGGACGCAAATCAATACCTAATAACTTATTGGCTTTTTCAAGCATTGGTTTGGCATACATATTTTTACGGTGGTTTTCCATTGTGGCTTTTCGCAATTGTACAGAAATAGCATCAATAGCACGAATATCCAGCCTGTAGTTTTCATCACGAATACCATTGGCCACAATATTACAAGGCGTTTGGGCAAAATTAAGTTGAGTCCAATCCAAGTTATTATAATCCAAATCGCCTTCGTTTCTGGAAATCAAGTCTTTTTCGGATTGTGAATCGCCTTCGCCACGAACGAATAACCGCTTGTCGATAATCCATTGTCTTCGGGTCATAAAATCACAAGTGGCAGAAATCATTCCGCCGCCAAACCATTCCTGTTCGATTACCTTGGCAATTTTTAATCCGTATTCAGGAGATTTTTTTACTGCATCTGGAGCCAATGGATCTGGCAGTCCGTAGATTTTTGTTGTTGCTGTACTCATTTTTTGACTGATGTATTACCTTTGTTATCGTATGTTGTGAATGGTATTCTTCGAGGTTCTTTGGCTTTGACTTTTATTTCTAACTTCTGGTTTCCTAATCGGGATAGAGAAGAGCTGATATAAGCATCGTATTTTGTTCTATTATTTGGGTCAACGTCTTTCCATTGCATTAATGTTCTGGTGAATGGCATATAACCCATTTCGCCTTGCAATCTATTTCCTCCTTCTCTAGCAACTCCAATATAATCTTCGATGTAACTTTCAATAGCGAAAAACTGTTGCGCTCCTACTTTGGCATCTTGTGGAGGAATGCCGCCGTATTCTTTTTCTGTAT
>DAORUG010000253.1:0-1644 GCA_035433125.1 Flavobacterium sp. | reverse complement strand
GGGAAAAGCGCTGTAGCTTCTTTATCACATTGCGTTGGATTGATTGAAGGAATGATGCTTGGACTTGGAGTACCATTTCTTTTAATTAAGCCAAAAGAATGGCAAAAAGAGTGCTGGAAACACGTAAAAGTACAGAAAAAAGCGGATGGAAAAGGCAATGATACCAAAGCAACTTCTATAATGGCAGCCGTAAATCTTTGGTCAAAAGAAAATTTCAAAATAACCAACAAAGGAAGTGTTTCTATTAACCATAACGAGGGAATGGTGGACGCTGCATTGATAGCTGAATACGTTAGACGAATGTTTAAATAAAAACTATGATTGTAGATTGTATTTATCATAAAAGAGAGTTTTGTAATAGCATAAATGATTGCTTATTAGTGACTTGTTGCAAAACAATTATTAGAAATGTTAATTTTCATTATAATTATGATGAATTAATTAGTCAAGGAAGACGTGATTGTCACGATGTAGGAGTTTGGAGAATAAAAAAGAAATTATGAAAGTATCATTCGACTTTGATCACTCACTTACCAATCCTAAATATCAGGAATTGGCGAAGAAATTTATTGCCGTTGGTGCCGAGGTGCATATTACCACTTCAAGAAGGCCAAATGTAGTTGGCGAAAAACACTTGTACGATAACCGACAAGTATTCGAAATTGCCCAACAAGTGGGAATTCTGGCAAAGAACATCACGTTTACTTCTTATGCTGAAAAATACAAGTTTCTGAAAGAATTCGATTTGCATTTTGACGATGATGAAGAGGAAATTGCTATGATAAACGAACACCCTTGCAAGTGTATTGGAGTATTAATTCAAGATTGACATAATGAGACGTACCGGGAAAACAACAAGACTAATCGATCAGGCTATTCAAAGCCTATTTGCTAACGACCAACTTTATTTGCTTAAAAAACAAGCGCTGAATAAGTTTCGTAACATCATAAAAGACGGAAGTACTTTGTTTGTAGATCCCGATCATAGAATGAGCAATCAGGCCCAATATGATTTTATCTACAGGGTGATGAAACGCCTTGAAGTAGAACACGCAGGAACTTATAAACTAAAAACAGTTAGCAAAGATTATATTCACGTAATAACAGTAAAACTATGAAATATTTTATCGACACCGAGTTCCTTGAAGGACCACAGAAAGAAAGTTTTCCGATTTCATTATTCAGAAAACAAACGCCAAACACCATTGATTTAATTTCCATTGGGATTGTCGCAGAAGACGGACGCGAGTTTTACGCAATTTCGAAAGATTTCAACTTGAAAGAAGCTTGGAATAGATTTGATTGGAAGCACGATTTAGGAAGCGAACCTAAAAAAGTATATTGGCTTCGGGAAAATGTATTGTTTCCAATCTTCAAAGAATTATATAATACATCAGTTCAAGACGATAAGTTTATTAAAAACCATTTTAGCTATGCTGGAACTGGATTTTCTTTTGGACATTTTCAAGCATTGATAAAATATTACGGTAAAACCAATAAGCAGATTGCTAAAGAAGTGAAAGATTTTTGTAGATGGAAGTCGGTTTATAATGAATTGACTGAAATTACAACACATTTTCAAGACACAAATCCTGAATTCTACGCTTACTACGCGGATTATGATTGGGTGGTATTCTGTTGGTT
>DAORUG010000252.1:0-1780 GCA_035433125.1 Flavobacterium sp. | reverse complement strand
AAATATTCTTTTTTTGATGATATGATTTTAAATTTTAGAGCTAAAGAGGCGCAAGAAATTTTCTTTGTTGATTATGATGTTGAATTTGAATATTTAGGAAAAGTCAGTCACAATGATTATGATAAAGGAAAATATGAGCGAAATATAAAACCAAAATTAAGATATCAAGTTTTACTAAAAGATAATCGATTATGCCAGAATTGTGGACGAGGAATAAAGCAAGGTGCAACATTACATATTGATCATATAATTCCTGTAGCAAAAGGAGGTAAAACTGAAATAGAAAATTTACAGACACTGTGTGATATATGTAATTATGGAAAGGGAGGAGAATAGAAACTACAAATAACCGAGTTAATTATAAATTACTGGTTTTTATGTAAACCAAAAAATTTTAATAACTTCTTAGCGTTTACAGAAGTTTTCAAATTTAATTTCCCGGACTGGAGTAAAGCGGTTATACCTTAGGTAGCCTTATTAACTTAACAGACTATCCTCATATTTCTATTTCTTTATGTAGCTTTGTTTGACACTCCATTTCCCAATTATGAAACCGTACTCATTTTAAGTTCCATAAGCCCTAACCAATCATCAAGACTATGAAAACAAATTTCCCCCTCTTTTTGACCCTGTTTTTCACACTAGGATTGTTAGCTCAATCTCCAGTAATTTCAAACAAAAATTTCTCTTTTGGCACTTATGGCCGGGCTGGAATTGGTTATGGTTTGGGAACAGAAGCCGCATTTCCGCAATCGCTCAATTTAAACGGAATGGGTTCCATTGGCGGTCGATTCGAAGAGAACGACTACTTAGAATTGGCTACAGCCATGCACTTTAGCCCCACAAATGCTAATAAAGAAATCACCAAAATAAATGTTCAGGCACGATTTGCATTCTACACCACCCAAGGACAATTAATTGGCAATGTATCCAACAAATCTATTGGAGGAATCACGACCGCTATGCCCGAATTATTTGCAGAAGCCAAAAACATTATGGGCAGCGATTGGAGTGTCTGGATTGGAGCCAGACTATTCCGTGGAGACGATATTCACGTCATTGACCATTTTTATTTTGATGATCATTCCGGTCAAGGTGTGGGAATTCAACACAAAAACACCAAGTTTTCGGTAATTTTTACGGGTTCAATCGATACAACCTCAACATTGCCACCCAATTTTTATCTGAACATTGTCAACGGAACACCTACATTGGGATTGCGTAATAAATACATTTCTGTTTTAGAACACGAAATCCAAGTTAAAAAAGGGTATGTGAAATTAATGGGAGAATTTCAACGTCTTCCATCAGGAATTTCCAAAGATGAAGATACAGAATACAGTTATCCCGCCGATTATGGATTTGTTCTTGGTGCAAAATACAACAAAAGTATTTCGACCAAACTTCCAGGTTCGTTTAATGCCGTAAGTGCCCGTCTTGGAACAGGAATAGCCAATGGAGGCGATGGAGGAAGCAGCCGAACGTATATGACTTATGGTGCGCCAAACCTCGAAACTAATAGCTTCAAGAAAGCCTATTCAATCGCCCTCACCGAAACTTTCTTGTTGAACCTCAACGAAAAATATTCGCTTAACGGCTATGCCATTTATACGAAAAGCAGAGGCGCCAGCGACAGTATAAACAAAGCACCTGATTATCTAGGGAAACAAATGTTGTTCAACCGGAAACAAGACTTTGCTTTTGGAGCAAGAGGAACGTATTACATCAATAACTGGTTGCATTTATTACACGAACTCGATTTTGCTTGGCGAAAAGACGG
>DAORUG010000251.1:0-1984 GCA_035433125.1 Flavobacterium sp. | reverse complement strand
AATGAATTTAAAAGAATTTTAAATTTAAAACACTTGGGAAGTGATATTGAATATAAAAAAATCCTTAAATAATTTTAAAATTAGCTATAGTCCGTTTGTCTTTTTTTGTACTACATTTAGAAAAAAATATTATATGAAAATCATAGCCTTTGCCGGAAGTAATAGTCAACAGTCCATCAATAAAAAATTAGTGACTTATACAGCTTCACTTTTCGAAAATGCCGAAGTAGAAGTGTTGGATTTAAACGATTTTCAAATGCCTTTATTTGGTGTGGACATCGAAAAGGAAATCGGTCAACATCCTTTGGCAAAAGCCTTTTTAGAGAAAATTTCAACAACTGATATTTTGGTGGTTTCACTTGCCGAAAACAACGGAAATTATTCGGTAGCATTTAAGAATATTTTTGATTGGTGCTCCAGAATTGGCCCAAAAGTATTTCAGGATAAACCAATGTTGCTAATGGCTACTTCGCCTGGAGCAAGAGGTGGAGCATCTGTTCTTGAAATTGCCAAAAATGCTTTGCCTCGTTATGGAGCAATTATAAAAGCAACATTTTCCTTGCCTAGTTTCAACGATAATTTTGATGTTGAAAAAGGTAAAATTTCTAATTTGGAATTGGATAATCAGTTGAAGGAAATTGTTAAAGTTTTTTAAAAAATCTATTCTTTTTGGCTCGAAAATTGTTTCTACTCATAAAACCAAAAAGTATTTGTATGACATCAGTAAAAAAGGGCCTAAAAGTCATAGGCTGGACAGTTTTAGGAACAATAAGCTTCCTAGTTTTATATGCTTTTTTTGCAGTTTTAATTTCTAAAATTTCTGTAAACTCGGATGTTTCTCAAAAAGATAAGGAAATTGAAATATTCATTTTATCCAATGGGGTTCATACTGATATTGTAGTTCCAATAAAAAACGTGTACAAAGATTGGTCAAAAGAAATTCGTTTTCAGCAAACACAATCAAAGGATAGTTTAGTGAAATATCTTGCTTTTGGTTGGGGCGACAAAGGGTTTTATCTCAATACTCCCGAATGGTCTGATTTGAAAGCAAGCACGGCTTTTAAAGCCGCTTTTGGTTTAAGTTCATCTGCTATGCACACTACTTTTTATAAAAGAATGAAAGAAGATGAAGCCTGTAAAAAAATCAAAATTTCGGATGAGGAATATCAAAGATTGGTAACTTATATTTCTGAAAGTTTTAATAGGGATGTTTATAAAAATGTCCAATGGATTTCTGGAAATTCTTATGGAAGTAGAGATGCTTTTTATGAAGCTAACGGAAGTTATAACTTGTTTTATACTTGTAATACGTGGGCTAATAACGCTTTAAAAATTGCGAATCAAAAAGCAAGTTTATGGACAGTAACCGATACTGGAATTCTTTGTCATTATCAATAATTTGTTTTATTATTTGCTCATTACTTTGTCAATAACTTTGATAAATATCATTTTATAAACCCTCTTAAATACACTATATTAGCACACCCGAGGTCAATGTGAAAAGTATAGGCCGAACATAATGTAATTAAATTCGATAAAATTTAAAATGTCCGATCAAAATCAATATACCGAAGATAATATTCGGTCACTCGACTGGAAAGAACACATCAGAATGCGTCCCGGAATGTACATTGGAAAACTCGGTGACGGTTCTTCGCCAGACGACGGTATTTACATTCTTCTCAAAGAAGTCCTGGACAACTGTATCGATGAATTCGTTATGGGTGCAGGCAAAACCATCGAGGTAACTATCAAGGACAAAACGGTTTCCGTTCGCGATTACGGTCGTGGAATTCCTCTTGGAAAAGTGATTGACGTAGTTTCCAAAATGAATACCGGAGGAAAATACGATTCTTTGGCTTTCAAGAAATCTGTGGGTTTGAATGGTGTTGGAACAAAAGCCGTGAACGCTTTGTCCAAATATGGCCGAGTGGAATCCGTTCGTGATGACAAGCAAAAAGCCGCCGAATTCTCGGGAGGTAAT
>DAORUG010000250.1:0-2247 GCA_035433125.1 Flavobacterium sp. | reverse complement strand
ACTTCTTTTTCCAGTTTGTAATGATTTCCTATTACGTTTTCAAACACTTTCCATTGGTCGTAACGTAAATTATCAATAACAACAAACAAAATTGGTTTGTCTTTTTTGACAATTTCAGGAACTACTAATTCGCGGAACAAAGTGTTGGATTGTATGGGCTTATCGGCTTTGGGAGCAAACCAATCTTCATAATTGCGCTCGATGAATTTCCCGAATTGCGAATTGGCTTCGGCTTTTTGCGATTCTAATATTTCTATCATACCTTGGTCGTCGATGTTTTCGAGTTCGAGCTCCCAGAAAATCAATTTTTTGTACAATTCTACCCAATCTTCATAGGAATTGACCATCGCCATTTCCATAGAAATTTTGCGAAATTCTTTCTGATAATCCAAAGTTGTTTTTTGCGAAATCAATCTCGAATGATCCAAATTCTTCTTCAAACTCAACAAAATCTGGTTCGGATTGACCGGTTTTATCAAATAATCGGCAATTTTGGAGCCAATGGCTTCCTCCATAATATACTCTTCTTCGCTCTTGGTAATCATAATCATCGGGATAGATGATTTTTTTTCCTTCATTTCCGAAAGGGTTTCCAAGCCGCTCATTCCGGGCATATTTTCGTCCAAAAAGACAATATCAAAGTTTTCGCTATCAAAAATATCAATGGCATCACGACCGTTGTTGCAAGTGGTGACACTGTAATTTTTCTTTTCCAGAAATAAAATATGTGGTTTTAGGTAGTCAATTTCGTCATCGACCCAAAGTATTTTTATCTTGTCCATAATTGTAAGTAAATAGTATTCAAAAGTAATAAATCTTAAGCCAAATTACTTTTTTTAAATTGGGAATTGGGCAATTCGATGATAATTTAATATTATTTTAAGGTATTGCTTTTAAAAATAAATCCAAATTTTTATTTGGGCGTGCCACCGTCTCCGCAAGCTCCGTCGCTGTCGGGCTGTTCGCTGTATCTCTCCGTTGCACTGCGAGGATGCCGCTTCCATCCCTCACGCAAGAAGAATTGGTAAACTGTCGATTTTCATAATAGAACTTATAAAATCAATAAAAATTATATTTGTATTTTGTAGGAATTATTTAATATATTTGGGGGAGAATAATTTGTGGTTTTGTCAAATATTTAAAAAAAAACGAAATAGAAATGAAAGAATTTGAAAAAATAGAAATAAATGAAAAGTCTATAAATGAATATTCTAAAATATTTATTGAGCAATGTAAAAGCAATCAATTTTATAACAAGAATGTGTTTTTTACAGAAAATCTTCGTGGTTCAAAATATAATCAATTTCAAGTAATTGGAAATTTAGGTGGTTTTCCAACGCAAACTGAATTTATTGGTGATACAGATTTTTTTATAATTTCTGACTTTGATTTTGAAGAATTGAAAAATGGAAATGTTGCTAAAAAAATAATAGAATTAGAGAAAAGCTATAATTCTAAAGGAAAAAAACATACTAAATTAAAAATCTTAACTGAAAAGGTTTTATTAGAACACATTCATCAAAGATGTTCAGAAATAAATGACCAAGTTACATTAAACTTAATTAAAGATTTAATATGAATTTTTTAGCAATTGATGTAGAAACTGCTAACGCAGATTATTCGAGCATTTGTCAAATTGGAATTGCAGAATTTAAAAATGGAGAAATAATCGATAAATGGAAAGTCTTAATAAATCCAGAAGATTATTTTGATCCATTTAACGTTTCAATTCACGGAATTAGTGAAAAAGATGTTAAGAATGCTCCAACTTTCAAACAAGTATATGAAGAATTAAATAATCGTTTGAACGGCAAAATTACTATTCATCATATGCCTTTCGATAGAATTGCAATCAATAGAGCTTGTGATTGCTATAATTTGGAACATACAAGTCCAAAATGGTTAGATAGTGCCAAAATAGTTAGAAGAACTTGGACAGATTTTGCACATAGTGGTTACGGTCTTTCAAACATTGCAAAACATTTAAATATATCCTTTGAACATCACGATGCTTTGGAAGACGCAATTACAGCTGGAATTGTGGTTGTTAAAGCAAGTATAATGTCAAATTTGACAATTGAAGAATGGTTTAAACGTGTTGGTCAACCAATTTTTAATTACAAAAAGGGTTCATCGAGCATTTATTTAGAAGAAAACCCAGAAGGACAATTTTATGGTGAAAATATTGTTTTTACTGGAGCATTATCGATTCCTAGAAGTGAAGCAGGAATAATTGCATCAAAAATA
>DAORUG010000249.1:0-2345 GCA_035433125.1 Flavobacterium sp. | reverse complement strand
TGGAAAGATATCCTCATTGCTTTCTTATTATGACTGTGATATAGTATTATTATCAGGCCGCCCTACTTCCCTAAAGCCTTTGACAGATTTGTTTTTAAAGCATTATGCTATATCGCCCAATCGCCTCAAAACAATGAATGATTACCGTGTTGGGCGGTGGTACCCTGAAGATAAACGTCATAAGTTTATTGACGGTAATGGAAAATTCACCAATCCCAAATCCATCATTACCACCGGGGCAATGATTGGACATCTTGCCGAAAATGGCGGAATGAATGGGTTTTCCTTGAACTTGAAAGAATTAAAAGAAAAATTGTTACCCACTACCCATTATTTCGGCAGGCTAAATGACCAGTTGAAATTTACAGATACCATTATCTCTCCCGAAATCAATCGAGTTACAGTCGAAGTGGTATCTATGCCCTTAAGAATTGGTGTCAGGCAATTAGATACATCTGCATATCCATCACGTCCGTTTTATACGTTTGAATTCAACGACTATAAAATAGAAGATAGGGTCAAAGGACGATTGGAAAACGAAGATGATGTCAATGCGGTACAAATAGCCGTTAATGCTGAAAAAGAAAAAATTTTGAGAAAAATGCCGCTCAAAGTAACTATTGAACGAGATAAGAATGATGATATTGAACTTTTGCGTATTGAAGGAATAGTAGATATTGAAGGGAATTCATTATCACCTAACTTCTTTGTTCTGCAAGTTCAAAGTATGAGCGAACCAGAAAATTTCTGGCTCGACACAGGTATTTTTTCTTTGAATATTCACCATTAAAGAGCATTTCGATATGGAACAAAATATACAAGATCAACTCAAAATAATAGAAGAATCCAATAAGTGGATTCATACTTCTTTGGATGGTGAAAAGCAAAAAAATGCTTACCGGAATATGGTAAACTGTCGCCGAAAACTAAAGAAGAAAAAGTCCGCTCTAGAAGGAAACCCTGCTGCTGCGATGTACGGTGAAAGCCAGGTAGGGAAGTCATATCTTATCAGTAGCTTATTGTCTGAAGAAGGCAAGCCATTTAGCATTGCTGCAGAGGGAAACGTTGTTCATAACTTTATAGAAGAAATCAATCCACCCGGTGGCGGGTCTGAATCCACAAGTTTAGTTTCCCGGTTTTCGGTTGATTACAAACCAATCAATTCGAGATTTCCTGTTAAAGCTATCCTGCTTTCACCTGCAGATATTGTACTTGTCCTTTGCGATAGTTTTTATAATGACATTAATCTAAAAACTTCTCAAAATATTCAATTCCTGTCAAGCGATGAAATCAATACCGAAGTATACCAGTTGAAAGACAAAATAAAAGGCCGCCAATCACAACAGAATATATTTGGAGAAGATGATGTGTTGGATATACAGGATTATTTTGAAAAGTACTTTCAAAAGGCAGATAAAGTAATTGATTCCAAATTTTTCAATGAAATTTCTTTGTTGATTTCAAAAGTAGCGGTAAGCGAGTGGAAAGATATTTTTTCATTGTTATGGAATAAAAATGAAATTTTTACAAAGCTTTTTGCAAAGTTGATTGACGAATACCAGAAATTGAGTTTTGCAAGCGAAGTGTTTTTGCCTATTGAGTCGGTTTTATACGATTACGGCACTTTGCTTGATGTAAAGCGTTTGAGAGAAATTTATACAGAACCGGACAGAATTGAACCTAGATACACTCCCAATACAAAAGTATTTTTACCGAATAATAATCAAGAAATTGAATTTGCAAAAAACTATTTGTGTGCATTAACTGCCGAATTAGTTTTTAACCAATCAGAAACATTGCTTGATAGTAAACTTTTTTTGAAAGAAACAGATTTGCTTGATTTTCCAGGAGCAAGGTCTCGTATGGAAAAACCGTTGGATGTAATCGAAAGCAAGACCATTCCCGATTTGCTTTTACGTGGAAAAGTTGCGTATCTGTTTAACAAATATTCCGATGCAGAAAAGATTAACATTCTCATTTTCTGTGCAAAACATGAACAAACGGCTCAACGCATTATGCCACGTTTACTCAATAATTGGGTAAACGAAATTGTGGGCGATACAGCCGAAAAAAGAGAAGTATTTATTTCAAAATCCAAAATTTCACCGCTGTTTGTTATTGGCACTTTCTTTAATATTAATTTAGCATACAATCCACTACAAGATAAAGCGGATGGAACAGGAATTCCTTTAAGTAATCGTTGGTTGCAACGTTTTACAACGACTTTGGGAAAAGAATATTTTGAGAAAGAAAATTATACCTGGTTTGAGAAATGGACTAAATCACAACCGTATTTTCAAAATATCTTCTTATTACGAGACTTTGAAAAATCAGAAACGCCAAGC
>DAORUG010000248.1:0-2387 GCA_035433125.1 Flavobacterium sp. | reverse complement strand
ACAATGAGAAATTAATAGAAACCGGTCAACTTTAATTAGGGACGTGCAAGCAGGTTTTAGGTAGCAGGTTTCAGGTAGCAGGTTTCAGGTAGCAGGTTTTAGGTAGCAGGTTTTAGGTAGCAGGTTGTAGATTTTACAAATATTAGAAAATGAATCAAGACTCCGGTTTTGATTCATTTTTTTTGTTTTCAACTATAGTATAATCCACTTGCGAACTAGAAGCAAAATACGGTGGAATTTCTTCTTCCATTTCAATTACAGGAAGATTTACAAAATTCCCGCTTTCGTCAAAGCGCTGCATAAACTTGTCTTCCATCGGATTAAAATCAGGATGTTCCCAATCGTATTTGATAATTTTTTTAAATTCAGGAGTTTTATAAAATAACGAAAGTGCAAAACCCGTAATCAATCCCGCCAAATGGCCTTCCCAAGAAATTTTTTCATCCACTTTTGGAAAAATATACCAGACCATACCACCATAAACCAAAACTACTGCTAACGATAAAGCAACCAATCGATAATACTTAGTTTGAATTCCTTTAAAAAAAATAAAACTGACCAAGACATAAATCAAACTACTTGCTCCAATGTGGTAACTATCTCTGCCTATCAACCAAGTTATCAATCCCGAAAATAGAATTCCATAACCAATTACGGCAAAAGTTTGTCTGGAATAAAAATATTTCAAAGCGGCCAACAAAATCAATAATGGAATTGAATTGTTGTACAAATGCTCTAAATCTGAGTGAATGAAAGGGCTGAAAACAACCCCTTGCAAACCAGAAACCGTTCTTGGATAAATTCCGTTTTCAAAAAAATCGAAATCAAACTTGATTTGCAACCAATAAACAAACCAAAGAAACCACACAAAAAAAAGAGGAAGTGCAATTACTGAATTGGAATATTTAAAATGGTTTTCGTTCATTTAAAAGGTTTGTCGTTTAGAGTTAATTAGTTATTGTTAGTTAGCCAAAAATACTCAAAAATGTTACCAAAAGTACTTTAGTGCTATTTTGTCAGATTTAAAAAAAGAGAATAGAAAATAGACTGAGAAAGTTTGTTAGAATATCTTAAGATTACTAACTGCAAAATCATAAATTTGTATTTAATCCAATCTTCTCCCGAAAGCTTTCGGGACTAAACTCTAAAATCACTTTGGAAGCACCGCTAGCAGAACGCATACGCCCACAAAAATTAGAAGATTATATCAGTCAATTGCATTTGGTTGGTCCAAGCGGTTCGTTGACACAACAAATTGCTAAAGGAATTATTCCATCCTTACTATTTTGGGGACCACCAGGTACAGGAAAAACAACTTTGGCACAAATCATCGCACAAGAATCGAAACGCCCTTTTTATAATTTGAGTGCCATCAATTCGGGCGTGAAAGACATTCGCGATGTGATTGAAAAAGCCAAACAAAGTGGTGGGCTATTCACTACCAAAAATCCGATTCTATTTATAGACGAGATTCATCGATTCAGCAAATCACAACAAGATTCCTTGTTGGCAGCTGTCGAAAAAGGCTGGATAACATTGATTGGAGCAACGACCGAAAATCCGAGTTTTGAAGTAATTCCCGCTTTATTGTCTCGCTGTCAAGTCTATATTTTGAATCCGTTTACCAAAGACGATTTGGAAACCTTGTTACAGCGTGCTTTGAAAACGGACACATTTTTAGCAACAAAAAACATCAAATTAACCGAAACAGAAGCTTTGTTAAGACTTTCGGGAGGCGATGGACGCAAACTATTGAATATTTTTGAATTGGTCGTAAACGCTTCTGATACAGATGAAATTTCAATCACAAACGACCGAGTTTTTGAACTCGTACAGCAAAATACCGTTTTGTATGACAAAAGTGGTGAACAACATTATGACATTGTTTCGGCTTTTATTAAATCAATTCGCGGTAGTGATCCCAACGGAGCCGTGTATTGGCTCGCCAGAATGATTGAAGGTGGCGAAGACGTCAAATTCATTGCCAGACGAATGCTTATTTTATCGAGTGAAGATATAGGAAATGCCAATCCTACCGCTTTTATAATGGCCAATAACACTTTTCAAGCCGTTGCTACCATTGGTTATCCCGAAAGCAGAATTATTTTGAGCCAGTGTGCTGTTTACTTGGCGACTTCTCCCAAAAGTAATGCCTCCTATTTAGCTATTGGAAACGCTCAACAATTGGTCAAACAAACTGGCGATTTGCCTGTTCCTATCCATTTGCGAAACGCTCCAACCAAGTTGATGAAAGAATTGGGTTATGGCGAAGAGTATAAATATTCGCACGATTACGCCAATAATTTTGCCGAGCAAGAATTTCTACCGAATGAAATTTCAGATACCGTATTTTATAATCCCGGAAATAATTCGAGAGAAAATTCAAC
>DAORUG010000247.1:0-2592 GCA_035433125.1 Flavobacterium sp. | reverse complement strand
TTATCTTTGGAAATATCAATTTTTTCAAGCGTTTCAAAAGCTTTTAAAGTAAAATCTTGAATGGCTTTTTGGGTAGCAGCAGAAGCTCCTGTCGAATTGAAAATTTCTTTCACAGAATTAATTTTATCCAAATTATCTTCCGGTTGAATGGAAAACAAATGCAACAATTGTTCTTGCTCTTCAGGTTTCGAAAACTCAATTGCTTTGAGATACAAATACGTTTTTTTGTTTTCGATAATATCGCCTCCTACTTGTTTGCCAAAGGTTTTTGGGTCACCAAAAGCATCTAAATAATCATCCTGCAACTGAAATGCCAATCCCAAATTAAGACCAAAATCATAAATTAATTTTGAGTTTTCCTTAGATGTTTGAGCTATAATGGCACCCATTTTCATCGCCGCTGCAACAAGAACTGCTGTTTTATACTCAATCATTTTCAAATATTCATCAATCGTAACATCGTTTCGAGTTTCAAAATCGACATCATATTGTTGCCCTTCACAAACTTCGAGAGCGGTTTTGCTAAATAATTTGGCGAGTTTCCGAAACGTTTTGGGTTGGTAATTTTCAAAATATTGGTACGCCAAAATCAACATCGCATCGCCAGAAAGAATTCCGGTATTGATATTCCATTTTTCGTGAACCGTAACTTTACCTCTTCGCAAAGGCGCATCGTCCATAATATCATCGTGAACCAAGGAAAAATTATGAAAAACCTCAACCGCCATTGCAGCAGGCAAGGCCAATTTATAATCCACATCAAAAATATCGGCAGTCATTAATGTCAATATTGGACGCAATCGCTTCCCTCCCAATTGCACGATATAATCTATGGGCTGATAAAGATTCTTGGGTTCTTTATCGAAGTTTTGATTTTCTAAATAAAGTGAAAATTGTTCTTGGTATTCGTTGATGGGAAGCATTTAGATAATTTTTTTAAAAACCAAATTTAAAGCAAGTTATGGAAAGTAAAAAACCTCAGGCTTTAAATTAATAATAATTTTTTAAAAATACTTTGGAAACTATTTTGGTATTCAAAGTTTCCTATATATATTTGCACCAGAAATTTAAAACTAAAAAGCCTTTTTACCTTATAAACCAACTAATTATGGCAACGAAATGGACTATTGATTCTGACCAATCTGATGTGTTAATCAAAATGAAAGATTCTACAATTACTTATTTGGGTGGTGAAACCAATCATTTTGATGGTTTTGTATCTCTTGAAGAAGATCAAATTGAAGATGCTTCACTGGAGTTTTTTCTGGACAGCAATACTTTTACCTCTCAAAAAAGAGAGGAATCATCGCAAATAAAAAATACTGCTTCAACAACAAAAAAACCTTTAATCCGATTCAAATCGACCTCTTTTCAAAAATTTAAAAACAACATCAATTTCTTAAAAGGTTATTTGACCATAAAAGATGTTACAAAAATGGTCGAACTCGATGCTGAATTCATTGGAATCAACAATTATAATGGTTCCAAAAAAGCGGCTTTTGAAATAAAAGGAGACATTAATAGAAACGATTTCGGATTGGATAAAAATTTCAACAATTCGAAAGAGAAATTTGGTTTTGGAAAAAACCTGAAATTGGTAGCCAATCTCGAATTTTCGATTTAGAATAATTAACAAACGTTAAGTTATTGTAATCTTTTTGGAAACGTAATTCGAGTTAATAGTTTCCAATATACATTTGAATTAAAAATAAAAGTCTGGATGTATTTCAGCAAAAACAATGAAAGAAAAAATTATAGCAAAAGCCACCGACTTGTTCTTGAAATTAGGTTTCAAGAGCGTCACAATGGACGATATTGCTGGAGAAATGTGCATTTCTAAAAAAACGATTTACAAATATTTTTGCAACAAAGAACTCTTGATTGAGGAATCAACAAATATGGTTCACAAAGAAGTGCATCAAATTATAGACAGTATCGTAGCCAAAAACTACAATGCTATCGAAGAAAATTTCGAGATTCGAAAAATGTTCAAAGAGATGTTTAAAGCGGGTGACACCTCACCAGTTTTTCAATTAAAAAAGCATTATCCTGAAATTTATGATATGGTAATGTCAAGAGAAATAAACGAATGTAATATCGTCTTTAAACAAAACATCGAAAAGGGAATTCAGCAGGGTTTGTACAGAAAAAATACACCAATTGACACCTATGTAGATTTTTATTACACCCTGATTTTTAGTATTAATGGAAATGTCAGTTCCGAAAGAATAGCAAACGAACTTGAATTACAAGCCTTAGAATACCACACCAGAGCCATGGCAACAGCCGAAGGAATTATCGAACTAGAAAAACAATTACATAACTATCATCTATAATGAGAAAACTATTTTTAATACCATTAATCGTTTTTGCCTTGACGGCAAAAGCGCAAGTAAAGACTTTAACTTTAAAAGATGCCATAACGTACGCGCTAGAAAATAAAGCGGATGCCAAAAAAGCAAAGCTGGAAGTTGAAAATAGCGAATATAAAATCCAGGAAGTTCGTTCAAGAGCCTTACCACAGATTTCCGCTAACGGGAGTTTAACTTACAACCCCATTTTACAAACAAACGTGCTTGACGGAGCCATGTT
>DAORUG010000246.1:0-2704 GCA_035433125.1 Flavobacterium sp. | reverse complement strand
TTGAAAATCGCAACACCCAAATTCCAAAAACATAAGAATCTAAAATTACCAAAATCGTAGTAAAAACGGAGCCTATTGAAATAAAAGCATTGTTTTTAGTGTGTGTCGTTCCAAACTTGAAAAGTATGGATATGGTAATCAAAATCATTAGAATCACAAATACATATCTTCCTAAAATGATTAAAGGTATCCTGTCGCTTAACACATCCTGAATGATTGTCATTTGGATAAGAACTTCAAAAACGATAATTATTGTAACGGTCAACAACAACAATACCGACAAAACAATAGACATTCCTAAAGCAACCAAATATTGGTGCAAAAACCCTCTTTTGATGAGGACGTGCTTCGAGGATTCGAAACCGCCCAGAATGCCGTTCAACCCGTTTGCCATCAAGAAAATAGACAATATAAAACCAGTAGAAAGCAATCCCGATTGACTATTATTTAATATATCATTGATAATTACATAAATGGCATCATACGTATTGGGAGGAACGCCATCCTTGACAAACTCCAGAAAATCGGCCTGAAATCCTTCGATTGGAATGAAAGGAATAAGATTCAATATAAACAAAGCAAAAGGAAACAAGGCCATAAAAAAGCTAAATGCAATCGCACTAGCGTGATAAGAAAAGGCACTTTCGGCAATTCCGAGACCGTACAATTCTAACAAATCGTAGAAAGACAAACCTCCCAATTTGGGTAATTTTATCTTTTTTAGCGGACGAACCAAATTGCGTAGTACAGGAATTTTTTCTATCCTTTGTTCAATTTCTTTACTCATTTATTCAGGTTTCTAAAAAGCTTTCAAACTTAAATCCATGTTATAAATTGAATGGGTCAATGCTCCTGAAGAGATATAATCAACACCGCATTCAGCATAACTGCGAATGGTATTTTCGTTGATATTTCCAGAAGATTCTGTTTGGCATTGATCGCCGATTAAAGCTACTGCTTTTTTGGTATCTTCAAAATCAAGATTATCTATCAGGATTCTATAAATGCCATCAGTTTCGAGAATTTCTTTGATTTCCTCTAAATCTCTTGCTTCGACGATGATTTTTAGGTCTAAATTATTTTCTTTGAGGTAAGCTTTGGTTTTGGCTATTGCCAAAGTAATTCCGCCCGCAAAATCGATGTGGTTGTCCTTGAGCATAATCATATCATACAATGCAAAACGGTGGTTTTCGCCTCCGCCAATTTTCACTGCCCATTTTTCGCAAGCACGGAAACCTGGCGTTGTTTTGCGTGTATCAAGAATTTGTGTTTTAGTTCCTTCAAGTAAATCCACATAACTTTTGGTTTTTGTGGCAATGGCGCTCATTCTTTGCATTGAGTTGAGTACGAGTCTTTCGGATTTAAGAATGGCTTGTGAACTTCCGGAAACATGAAAAACTACATCGCCTTTTTTTACAGGAGTTCCATCTGTGATGAAAGTTTCTACTTTTAGATTACTATCGACATATTCGAAAATCATTTTGGCGAAAGCCACGCCAGCAATAATACCATCTTCTTTGACAATAAGTTGTGCTTTTCCTGTTGCCGAAGCTGGAATACAAGCTAATGAACTGTGATCGCCATCGCCTACATCCTCACGAATGGCATTTTGAATAATGAGTTGTAGTTCGTTGTTAAATTGTTTTTCGCTAATCATTTTACTATAAAATTTACAGAATGCTAAAGTATGATTTTATTTGGTTATTAGAAAATTTGAGGATTTGGAAATTCAGAAAAATAAACCATTAAAGTTTACTTGTTTTCTTGCAATAAGTTGCGGGAATTTGGGAAAATTTATAAAGCACAAATTAGTTTGAAAAATTAAAATCGCAATGATGATTTGTAGTAAATTATACATATATTTGATAATTGATATTTAGACTATATTTGTCAGACAAAGCAAACCGATTTTGGATGGATAAGTCTGATGTGACAAGCTTATTTACAAGTAATGCCTAATTTAACAACCAACTATGAAAATAATAACTTTAATATTCATAATCCTAACTTTTTTTGGTTGTCAAAAAACATATGAAAAAGAAGAAGTCAAAGCAATTGAAGAAATCACAAATGATTATCTTAAAAAAAATGATTTAGATAAATATTATTTGAAGCCTCACGATTTTTTTGGAAAACCTACAGTTCCAAAAGCAAATATTGACACACTTGATTTTAAAGTGTATTTATCAGATGCTTTAATGCCTATAAACCAAATACGAGAAGACAATAAATGGATGTTTAAAAATAATGATTTTAGCAAATCTGATTCAATCATTTTTCACGGCATTATGAATTCAAAAAAATTTAAAGAACTTGAATATCGTGAATATGATAAATCAAAAATAAAACTTATAAAACCATATAAGCAATTCGACGAAAATATTAGGCCAGAAGATGATTATTCAAAAATCCTTTTTTCTAGAGTTTGCTTCGATGAGAAAATGGAAAATGGAATTGTAGTAATAGATTATTTAATTGGAAATGAAAGTGGATATACAAGTGGCTATAATATGGCTTTGCTTATAAAAAAGAAGAACAATAAATGGAGCTACGTAAGCAGAAGATAAATAAATTAGGCATAACAGCTAAAGTTTCGTTGCCTCTCTAGCATGATCAATGAAATTCGCTCTGAATAGAAACGGTCACAAGAATAAAGCCAATGAAATTCATTAAAATAGTGGATTTAAAAACTCCGTTGAAAACT
>DAORUG010000245.1:0-2718 GCA_035433125.1 Flavobacterium sp. | reverse complement strand
CAAATGAAAGGAAATACCACACTAATCGTCTCTTTTATCCTCGCATTATTGCTATTGATAACTCTTAAAGCCACAGCCCAACAACAATTCAGGCTAAACAAAACCGATTCATTTAACCTCGCAGTAGTAATCGATCCCAATGCTTCCATTAGCGAAAATGGATTGAATATTGGCGCGGAAATAGAATACAACGGCACAGTTTATACAAGAGCAGGCGTTACTACTTTTTCAAAATTAAAGGATGGATATACAGATATTATTGGGGCTTTTGGAATTGTTTTTACAAGCGGATATTTTGAAAAAACCACCTATTATTCAGGTATTAGATTAGGCGTTATAATTAGAAAAGAAGCTAACGCTACAGCTGGGTTAGAAGGAGGGATAGATCACAAAATAACTGATAGTATTATTTTAGGAATAAGAGGAACTTATGATTATAGAAGCGATTGGCAGTTTTATGGAGCAGATAACGGGACTCAATACAGCACTTTTTTGAAATTAGGTTACTATTGGTAATATAATATTTTTTATTATGGAAGAAATTTGGAAAGACATTGTTGGACATGAAGGACTTTATCAGGTTAGTGATTTTGGAAATGTAAAGAGCTTAAATTTTAATAAAACCAAGAAAGAAAAATTACATAAACCTTTTTTATCGAATGGATATTTAAGGGTTATTTTTTCAAAAAACAATGTTCAAAAAAAATTTACAATACATAGATTATCTGCTACTGCATTTATTGAAAATCCTTTAAATTTACCACAGGTAAATCACAAAGATGGAATTAAAACTAATAATTATCGAAATAATTTAGAATGGTGTACTCAATCCGAAAACACAAAACACGCTCATAAATTAGGATTAATTAACCAAAATGGAACTAGAAATCATAACTCAAAATTGACTGAATTTCAGGTTTTAGAAATAAGGGAAAGTAAGCTGTCTTCGATTAAACTCGCTAAAAAATATAATGTTTGCTTTCAATCAATAAGTGATATTAAATTAAGAAAAATATGGAAACACATATAGAAAACATTAAAACCCATTCCTTTTACATAAACTAAAAAACCCCCGCAAGTGCGAGGGTTTTTGCTGACCGGGAAAGTCAGAACCAAACGAAAATGGTTTTTTAAATTCCTTTTGCTATCTCGGCATTTAGCCAATCTAGGTTATTCTTTTTGTTTATCGGAGCATCTTTGCCCGAAACTTCTTTATACTTTGCTTGTACTACTTCCAGATTGGTTTTATCATAACCATCGTCACCAACGGTTGCAATAGCCCCTATTTGGTCGTCTGTATCGTCAACAATCAAAGTTGCTTTGTATTCTGCAATAATTTCCTCTGCCGTTTTTGCTTTAGGAAGTGAAGCCTTGTAAGCTTCTACAGCTTCTTTTGCAATTTGTTCTGTAGTTTTTCCAGAAACAAATTGTTCGTTTTTAACCTCTACATCACCTGCAGATAGGTATTTATTCAAACGAATTCCAATTTCTTGGAAAATCAATCTAGTTTCATCGTTTTCTACATAAAGCAAATCACCCAAAACTTTAATTCCGTTTTCGCCTTTGGCAATACGCAAAATAACGCCTTCGTCTTCATCGTTCCATACTACGGCACCTTTCAATTGGTTTTCTTTCACAATTCCTGAATAGAAAGCCAAAGCTGACAAGTATTTACTTTCGTATCTGTCCGATTCCATTGCGTTGATGATAATGTCTGGAGCCGTAGTCGCTCTTTCTTTCAACTCCGCTTTACACTTGGTAGGACTCCATCCGTAAGCCTCTTCTTTGAAAATTGCCAAAGCCATAGCCTGAATTTTCAAATCTTCATTTTCTTTAATCAATGAAAAAGCTTTTTCGATTTTATCCAAATTAGCCAATTTGTTTTCGGCCAATTGGTCCTCGTTGTGGATATAATAATGGTGTCCAAAAAAAGCGTGAGCTTTTAGATAACCAATCAAACATTTGTTGTCTTCATCTACAAATATAGATGTAGCTGGATCAGAAAGAACATCATTGTAAAAAAACTCAACCTCTTTTGCTTTCACATCCGATTTTTGGTCTTCTACAAAATAACTATCTGAACCAGGAAAATAATTTATAAGTTTGCTTCCAAATCCCGGTTTTACTGCATAACCTCCATTTTGAATACTGTTCAATACCCACGACGCTGGAGTTCGTTTTTCTGTTAATCTAAATTCAATTTGTTTTCCCATTTTGTTTAATATTAAAAAAAAGCAGGGAGTTTACAAAATTCCCTGCTTTTTAGGTTACTGTTTATACGTAAACAACTCCTCTTCGTCCTACGAAGAATGCGTTGGCTCCAACTACTTGTGTAGTACTTTCGTTCAAAAGAAGCATTGTCATTTTATCGTCTTCTTGTGGAGTTCCACCAAGTCCGAAAATAGTTGCTTTTCTTTTTCTGTTTACGTTACCTTTCACTCTGTTGTAGATTGATAAGTAAGGTTTGCTTTCTGTTCCACCTTCCATATTCTGAACGGTTTGTTTACCCATTGGCAATCCGAAGTAAGCGATACCAGTAGTATCAAATTTACCACCTGACATTAACGTAGGATCATCCAATAATTTCCAAGAAGTAAAGTGGAAAGTAATACCACTCACGAAAATAGAAACGAAGTCTAAAGCCAAGGCCATTTCTTTTCCATTAGGGAATGAACCGTAAGTTGCTCCATTCAAGAAAGCAGCATTAACACCAGCACA
>DAORUG010000244.1:0-2770 GCA_035433125.1 Flavobacterium sp. | reverse complement strand
AAAACAAAAACCTTTATTGAAGAATTGAAAGAGTTCTTAATAGAACATAAAATTGAATTCGATGAAAAGTATTTATTGTAAATGTTCAACCACTTCGTGGTTGTGGTACTCTCGTATTCGTTTACCCTGCATTTCATACAGGGTTATTGAAATTCAATCCCTTCGGGATTTTGCCTTGTTTGACATTAAGAGTTCCAAATTTAAATTTGAATTGTATGAACGATACTTAGAAAAAACTAAATACAAAAACTATTAAGGTTGAAAGATATGAATATGAATAACCGGATGGAAAAGTAAGAGATAAAAAAGGGGTTCTATAAGCCCAAAGGGCTTAAACATAAAATACCCCCAGATGAAATTCATGAAGGAAAAAAGTAAACTAAAAAGCCCGAAGGGCTTAAACATCAATAACCCCGGGTGAAACCCAGGGGGAAACAAAACGATGTAACCGAACCCTGAAAGGGGTTCAATAAAACAAAAACGAATGCAAGCAAAATCAATCAAAGGACAAACGCCCGAAGAAATTAAATCCGCTTTGGAGAAAGCTACAAGCAACGGCTTCAAACCCACGCTGGCTTTTGTTTTCATTACCAACCTGGAAGATATTGATACAGTGTCAACAATATTAGATGCAGCAGGTATTTCCATTTTTGGTGTCAGCACTGCAGAAAAATTTAATGAAGAAGGAATAGAGCAAACAGGCATTGTTGCATTATTGCTCGATATGATTCCGGCTCATTTCAAAATAGTTTTGGAAGATTTTAATGTGTCCTCAGTATATGAATCTGCCTGTGCTGTGGGAGAATCAGGCAAAGAAAGTTTTAATCACCCTGCATTTATTATTTCTACTGCCGATATAAGAATACCAGGCGAGGATGTTATCAGGGGGATTTTGGATAAAGCAGGAATAGATGTTGCCATTTTTGGTGGCGGTGCAGGTGAACCGGTAAACTTTTCCGGAACTGTTTTTACAAATCAATCAAAGTATGATTCCGGTTTATTGTCATTGATTGTAGATGAAGATAAGGTGGAAGTAAAGGGTGTAGCTGTATCAGGTTGGAAACCGGTGGGCACAGAAAAAAGGATTACAAAATGCGAAGGCAACTGGGTTTATACCATTGATGATGAACCGGCATTGGATGTCATAAAAAAATTTCTGGGAAAAGATATAATTCTGAATAACAAAGCAGAAGGGATTGACAGTTTCCCATTACAGGTACAAAGAGTAAAAGGAAAACCTATGATGCGGCCAATTGTACAATGGAATGAAGAAGAAAAGTCAATCATGTTAGGTGCTGCAGCGGAAGAAGGCTCGCTATTTCGTTTTTCACTTCCGCCCGACTATGAAGTCATAGATGCTGTTATTGAAAGCGCCAAAACGATTAAGGAAAATGAATTGCCCGAAGCAGATGCCATGATTGTATTTTCATGTGTAGGCAGATTATCTCAATTGGGGCCAATGTTGTCTGCAGAATTAGATGGATTAGCTGCAACCTGGAATAAACCAATGGCAGGTTTTTTCTCGCTTGGAGAGTATGGAAAATTAGATGATACCCGACCGGAATTTCATGGAACAACAGTAAGCTGGGTGGCGTTGAAAGAATTGTGAATGGTGAATTGTTAATTGTGAATGAGGAGAAACAAACTAACTATAAAAATTGAGCTTTATGAAAGAAAATATTATAAAAACAAAAAGTTTTGCATTTGCCTTGCGGATAATTAAACTGTATCAATTTTTGCAAACTGAAAAGAAAGAATTTATTCTTAGTAAGCAATTATTACGATGTGGGACTTCCATCGGAGCGATGGTGAGGGAGTCGGAACAAGCAGAAAGCAAATCTGATTTCATACACAAATTAGCGATAGCGCAAAAAGAAGCGAACGAAACAGAATATTGGATTGAACTCTTAAATCAGTCAGGATATATAGATAAAAATCAGTACGAATCAATATTTCAAGACATCACAGAGATAAGAAAACTATTAACATCAATAATTAAAACTGCCAAACAAAACAGAGTGTCAAATTAATTCACCATTCACCATTAACAATTAAATACATGACCGCAAAATCAATCAAAGGAAATTCTGCAGAAGAAATAAAAGCTGCTTTACAACGAAGTATGTCAGCGGATTTCAAACCAACATTGGCTATTATTTTTCTATCCTTTAAAGTAGATAGAAAAAGTGTTTGCAAAATATTGGATGATGAAGGCATTCCTGTTTTTGGAGCAACCACGAACGGACAATTCATTGATGAATGATACAAAAAGCGCAGCCATTGTTGTTTTACTGTTAGACATCAACCCAAAATATTTTTATGTCAGTTTCGATGAGTTTCCTGAAAAAAATTGCCGGGAGAAAACAAGATCCGTTGCAAAACAATCTTTGGAAAAATTTGCTCATCCGGCTTTCCTGATTGCCAGCAGTAATACCGAAACAGATGCCGAAGAATTGTTGCTTGGTATTGAAGACATAATTGGCAAGCATGTAAATGTATATGGAGGCGGCGCCGGGGATGATTACACTTTTTCTGAACAATTTGTTTTTACCAATAAAAAGGAAAGTAACAGGGGCATGGTGGTATTGGTTTTGGATGAAGATAAAATCAAGATAAAAGGCAAGGCAACCTGTGGATGGAATGCTATTGGCACAGTAAGAACCGTCACCAAAAGTGAAGGAAATCATGTTTATACTGTTGATGATATTCCTGTATTGGACCTTACGGCAAAGTATGGTGGCATTCAGAATGTAACACCAGATAATACCGG
>DAORUG010000243.1:0-2913 GCA_035433125.1 Flavobacterium sp. | reverse complement strand
GTACGGTTCCATCGGGACATTATTGATTATGATGTTTTACATTTGGATCAACTGCGCCATTTTACTTTTAGGTTTTGAATTAGATGCGTCTATAAATAAATTGAAGCAGAAAAAAGTCGTAAAAATTAATGCCGAAGAATCGAATTAATAGTATTCAAAATTGAAATCCCAATATAGATAATGCATTTCGTCGAAGTAATTTTGCCGCTTTCCCTTGCCAAAACGTTTACCTACAGCGTTTCGGAGGCCGAGCACAATTATATCAAAAAAGGAATGCGTTTGGCTGTGCCTTTCGGCAAAAGTAAAATCTACACGGCGCTGGTTATAGACATTCATCAAAACAAGCCTACATTATACGAAGCCAAGGAAATTCACCAAATTCTTGACGAAAAACCCATAGTCAACGAAATCCAAATTGCGCATTGGCAATGGATTGCTTCTTATTATATGTGTGCTATTGGTGATGTGTATCGCGGCGCAATGCCATCGGCACTTTTGCTGGAAAGCGAAACTATTATTTCTCAAAAACAAGATGGTTTTGTGGATGAAAGTCTGCTCACCGATGATGAATTTCTTATTTATCAAGCCTTGCAGCAACAAAGTTCCTTGAAAGTTCAGGATATTATGAGTATTTTGAATAAGAAGAATATTTTTCCGGTCATTCAAAAATTGATAGATAAAAATATTCTCGTTCTCCAAGAAGAAATGCTGGAAACGTATACGCCAAAACTCATTCGTTATGTAAAACTACATTCCAAATACGAAACGAATGAAGGCTTGGGCGAATTATTGGAAGTTCTTAAAAGTGCCAATAAACAAAAGGAAATTGTCTTGAGTTATTTTCAATTGAGTGCTTCGGAGAAAAAGCCAATCACGGTCAAAAAATTAATTGAAGCAGCAAAATCCACTTCAACAATAGTAAAAACTTTAATCGACAAAGAAATTTTCGAAGAATATTACATTCAAGTAGATCGTGTTAATTTTTCAGGAAAAACCAAGGAAGAACAACTGCAATTAAGCGAAGCCCAACAAGAGGCTTTCGAAGAAATCAAGCAAAGTTTTGTCCAAAAAGAAGTCTGTCTTTTGCATGGTGTAACTTCCAGCGGAAAAACGGAAATCTACATTAAACTCATCGAACAATATATAAAGGAAGAAAAACAAATCCTGTATTTATTGCCCGAAATTGCCCTAACAACCCAATTAGTGGGAAGGTTGCGCGATTATTTTGGTAATAAAGTTGCTGTTTTTCATTCGAAATACAGCAATAACGAAAGAGTAGAAGTGTGGCAACAAGTTCTAGAAAATTCGCCAAAAGCGCAGATTGTTATCGGAGCTAGGTCGGCACTTTTCCTGCCATTTTCTAATTTGGGATTAGTAATTGTCGATGAAGAACACGAGCAAACCTTCAAACAAGTCGATCCTTCACCACGCTATCACGCTCGAGATGCTTCGATTGTTTTGGCAAATAGTCATAAAGCCAAGGTGCTTTTGGGTTCGGCTACGCCAAGTATTGAAACCTATTTTAATTCTCAATCCGGGAAATACGGTTTGGTCGAAATTTCTAAAAGATACGGCAATGTCAAGATGCCCGAAATTGAATTGGTCGATTTAAAAGACAAATATTTCCGCAAGCAAATGTCGGGGCATTTTAGTGATACTTTAATTGAGGAAATTACCAATGCGTTGTCTTTGGGCGAACAAGTTATTTTGTTTCAAAACCGTCGAGGTTTTTCGCCTATAATCGAATGTTTGACTTGTGGTTACGTGCCGCAATGTCCGCAGTGCGATGTGAGTTTGACCTATCATAAATATAAAAATCAGTTGCGTTGTCATTATTGCGGTTATTCAATGGCGAAACCAACGAATTGTCACCATTGCACAAGCGTTCATCTCACTACAAAAGGTTTTGGAACCGAGCAAATTCAGCAGGAGTTAATTGAATTATTTCTAAATGCTAAAATTGGTCGAATGGATCAAGATACGACTCGGGGTAAATTTGGTTTCGAAAAAATCATTGATAGTTTCAAAAATCGTGAAATTGAAATTCTGGTGGGAACCCAAATGCTGGCCAAAGGATTGGATTTTGACAACGTGAGTTTGGTGGGAATTATGAACGCCGATAATATGTTGTATCATCCTGATTTCAGAGCTTTTGAGCGAAGTTATCAAATGATGACTCAGGTTTCAGGTCGTTCAGGACGCTCGGAAAAACAAGGAAAAGTAATTATTCAAACCTATAATCCAGATCACAATACCATTCAGCAAGTAGTTCATAATAATTATATAGGTATGTATAAGGAGCAATTGTATGAAAGGCAAATTTATAAATATCCACCTTATTTTAAATTGATAAAGTTAACATTGAAACACCGAGATTTTGACAAACTCAAAGAGGGTTCGATTTGGTTGTATCAAGTGTTGCAACAAAATTTCACTATACCTGTGCTTGGTCCAGAAGAACCGCCTATTTCTAGAATTAGAAACGAATACATCAGGACAATAATGATAAAAATTCCGACCAACCAGTCCTTGCAAGGCACAAAAAAAACTATCCAGAAAATACTGAATAGTTTTGATGTTGTTTCACAATACAGAGCTATAAAAGTTGCTGTAAATGTTGATTTTTATTAGTTGATTGCTAAAGCTCTCACTAAATCTTCTTTTTTATGCCTGCTCAAAGGAATTTTTGTAACTCCAATTTCAGCATATCTACTGTTGAAGCGCTCTACTTTATCAATATTGATAATGTAAGATTTGTGCACTCTGACGAATTTGTCTTTCGATAAATCTTTTTCGAAAGATTTCATGGTCGAAAGCACCAAATTGCTATTGTCTTCTGTAACCACTTTTACATAATCACCAAAAGCTTCAATCCATTTAATTTTGGAAGTAAAGATTTTTAGTTTTTTTAGA
>DAORUG010000242.1:0-2918 GCA_035433125.1 Flavobacterium sp. | reverse complement strand
TTAATGTAAGCAGGATTACCAACCGCTTTAGTATCCATCGAAACCAAAAAATTCATTTTGTCGCCACGATGAATATTCAAGGCTAAACAAGCCGGTCCCATTCCGTGAGTGGCATAAATATCGCCGCGGTGTTTCCGGTTATAATCCATTCGCCAATTGTTCCAGTACTCTCCCCAATAGGGTTGAAGTCCGTGAATATAAGAGCCCTCGGCATGAAGAATTTCGCCAAACAATCCTTGTTGTGCCATATTTAATGTTGTCAATTCAAAGAAGTCATAAACACAGTTTTCGAGCATCATACAGTGTTTTCGTGTTTTTTCGGAAGTATTAATTAATTCCCAAATCTCTTTCATAGTTAATGCTCCAGGTACTTCTACAGCGACATGCTTACCATCTTTCATGGCTTGAACAGCAATGTTTGCATGGTGTTTCCAGTCTGTAACAATATAAACAAGATCAACATTTTTGAGAGCTGTTACTTGCTTCCAAGCGTTTTCGCCAAAAAATGCTGCCGCCTTTGGAAAACCATTTTTTATTAGCGTATCATTTGCGGCTTTGGTTCTATCTTCCAACATATCACATAAAGCAACAATTTCTACTCCAGGAATATGGGTCATTCGTTCTACCGCACCAGTACCACGCATTCCTAAACCTATAATTGCCACGCGAACTACAGGTATTGCAGGAGTTGCTAAACGTAAAACATCTGTTTGTCCTTTTTCGCGTTTAGGAGAAGAAGTTTTTATTATTTGAGCTGATAAATCACATATTTTGAATAGCAAAACAGCTATCCATAAAAATTTTAAACTTGAACTTTTCATTTTTTTTGTTAATTTATTAATTAGTAAGGATAATTTATTATTTAAATTCCAAAAGTCAGTTTCAATTAAAAACTCCTTTTTTATAAGTGTCACGTATTAGAAAATCTGTTTCATCTGCGGGCAAGTAAGACCAAATATAGCCTAAACACGAGAAATATACTCTAACAAGAGACACAATCTGAAAGTTTAAACTTTTATATAAGTCTTGTTTTTGTGCATATACCAAAGTATAAGATATAGTATTCCGAATCCTGCCAAATCACAAAACGCATCATAATAGGCTCCCGTGAATTGCTCAAAACCATATAAAATTTGTTTTGCTATGAGCGAAAAATTAAAAATATGTGATGCTACATAAGCCGCTATAGCATTGAGTCCTATAACTTGAAACGGGAATGTCCATTTTTGATATCCTTTTATATCTACAATCCAATAAAACAAAGCGAGTAGAACAAAACTAACTCCAGAGGATAACAACACAAAGGAACTGGTCCATATTTTTTTGATAATAGGATGCCAAATTCCCAAAATCAACCCCAGAACGATTCCTGCAACCCCAATTAAGGCAAGATACATTGCTATTTTTTGTCTTGGTGCTGCCGATAAAAGAAGTTCCCCTGCAAATAATCCAGACAATGTTGTGGCTGTAAATCCTAGACCTGTTAATAGCCAAGAATATTGAGTTTGGTCATAAAAACGACCAAAAACTTGTTGGTCAATGTATATTGGAAGGTTTTTGTTAGGCAATAATTCAAAGTTTCCTAGTCCTGGAACACTTGGCAATGCCAACAATATTGTGTAAACAATTAGGCATGAGCCAAACATAATATATCTTCCTTTTTTGGATAAATGGATGTAAGCAATACAGGAAAAGATATATCCAACTGCAATGGCTTGAAGGGTATTGCTAAATATTTGAAACTTTGTACTATCCAAAAACAGTAGGTTTCCTTGAACAATCCATCCTAAAATAAAAAGGATTACGAATCGTTTGATGAGGTGAGGATATAATTTGCTGTTGGCTCCAGCCTCGGTGCTTCTTTTGCCTAATGAAAAAGGAATTACAACCCCTACAACAAAGAGAAACAATGGCATAATGAAGTCATAAAAATGGGAACCCAACCACTCTGGATGCTCAAATTGTGTTGCTAATGCACTTGTGAAATTTGTTTTGGCACCAGCATCTAGATTAATAAAAAAACGATCTGCAATCATTATCATTAACAAATCAAATCCTCGAAGTACATCAACTGACATCAATCGACTATTTTGTATTGTTTTATTCATTTATATTTTTAATTAGGTTTCTATTTTAATTGCTTTCTATTGTTGCAAGATTTGAATTACTTGAGTCCTATTTGCAGGAATAGTAAGGTATAATTTATTATTCTCAATTTTTATTGCTTGTGCTCCTACCACTTCAAGAGCCGAAAATTTTCCAAAAATCCCTAACTCTTCCAAGGATAGAGAAACAATACATTGAGCCTCTTCATTCCCATTATTCCTAACCGTAAAAAAGAGTTTGCCCACTTCACCAAAACGTTCAATTCGTAAGGATTCAACATTACAAATCGCATTGGTAACCGGCTCCCAACCAGCTCCAGCGATCTGTTTTATGATAGGAATGTATTTTTTAAAGAACGGTCGTCCATTTTCTATTTTTTCGGCATCCTTCCAATAGGGATCACTGGAAGCATTCACACTAAAAAATGAAGGAAAGAATCCATAAGCAAGCAGTTTCTCAAAATAGATTTCATATCCTTTGAAAGGAAAATCGGTAAAAGCCTTGTCATTTAAGCCTTCATTCAAAAGAAAAACTATGGGTTTTTGAAATGAAATTGCCCGTTTGAAATCCAGTGCTTCCGTGTTGTGATCTCCAGTTGAATACCAGCTCAATTCCGCACCAAACAAATCCAAATTTGCCGCTGCAAATGGATTCCAGCCATGACCGTTGCCCATAACCAGTTTTCCTTGTGAATGCATTTCATCTGCAATTTTTTTCATAAACTCAAATTCTGAAGTAAAATTCCAGATTGCCGGTCTAGCCACAATTTTTGAAAATGACAGCGGATAATCCGTATATTTAAAATGTTCGTT
>DAORUG010000241.1:0-2929 GCA_035433125.1 Flavobacterium sp. | reverse complement strand
AACCAAAAAGTAGAATACATCGAAAAAAGAGTACACAATTTAGAATTATCAATTTATAAAAATCAAGATTATGAAAAATAATAAAATGAATTTAGTAGAAAGAACCTTGGCACCAACTCCAAAATGGTTTAAAATTCTTCGCACTGTCGGAATTGCTTTGGCAAGTGTTGGTGGAATTATTATCACTTCGCCTATTGCTTTGCCCGTTGGATTGGTTTCGGCAGCTGGTTACTTGGTTCTGGGTGGTAGTATTATTTCTGTAGTTTCTCAAACTGCTGTACAATCGGAAGAAGAACCGAAAACAAACCCTTAAAAACGGTTAATAACCACCTTGAAGAAGCCGTCTCAAAACATAATTTGAGGCGGTTTTTTCATTTCAATCAGTTTGGTTTGATTTTTTATTCTGCTGGAAAAAGTTAAAATTGTCCTTAAGCGGCAATTTTCTTTCTTAAGTTATGACCTAAAGCCATTAATCCGAGCTCTAATGCTACTTTTTCAATTCCTTTTAGAGAAAATCGTCTAAATCCATTGTTGTGCTTGAGTTGAGCAAACACGGGTTCTACATCGGCGGTGCGTTGCTTTCTTTTCTGTATTCCTGTTTCGCTCAACAATAATTCTCTTGTTCTTTGTTTGTGCCTTTCAAGGTTATGGTTTCTCTCGATACTTCTATTTCCTTTGGCTTTAAAGCATTGCCCTCGCAATGGACAGCCTTCACAGTTTTTAGCTTGGTAATGACTCAATGATTGTTGGTATCCCGCTTCTGTGGTGCGCTTGCTTTGATGTGTTTTGTGCATTTTTTGTCCCATTGGACATACGTAGCAATCTTCTTCTTGATTGTAATGAAGATTTTCTTTGCTGAATGGCTTGTGTTTTTTTTGGTAATTTTTGTTTTGCTCTTTATCAAAAGTGTTGTATTTCACATAAGCGGTAAGTTCTTTTTGTTCCAGATAATCATAGTTCTCTTCGCTGCCATAGCCTGCATCGGCTGTTATTGCTTCTAATTCTTGAAGCGCTTTCTTTCCAAAGGTTTGTTCAAAATTTTCTAAATGAGGTTTTAAAGTTTTGGTGTCGGTTGGATTTTGATGAATCGTATAATGAACAATGATTTGGTTCTCTGTTGATATTTGGGTATTGTAAGCGGGTTTGAGTTGCCCGTTGAGCATATGATCTTCCTTCATACGCATAAAGGTGGCTTCTTTATCGGTTTTGCTATAGCTGTTACGTTCTCCAAGAATGGCTTCTTGCTGCTCGTATTTCTCTAAATTGGCAACAAAATTATTTTTGATGTAGCGCAATTTGGCTTTAGCCTTGGAACTGGCTTTTTCGTTTCCAGATAGCTTGGCATCTATTTTGGCTACGGTTTTCTCAATAACTTCTTTGCTTATTGCCGCAAACTCGGTTGGCTCTGGATTAGGCTCGTCATCATTATCAATACTTTGAGCATAGTTCCATAAATCTTCCAGCTGGGTCAACATCTTGGCTTTGTTGGTTTTAATGCTTTTACCCCAAACAAAAGTGTAGCGACCTGCTTGTGCTTCTATTTTCGTGCCATCGGTATAGATTTGTTTCAAAGTGATTAGGCCTTCTGATGCCAACATAAGCACCACTTGTTTGAAGATTTCTTTAAAGCTGTCTTTTAGTTTATTGCTTCTAAAGCGGTTAATGGTATTGTGGTCCACTACGGTCATCGAGGTTAACCACATAAAGTTGATGTTTTCACGAAGGGCAAGTTCAATTTTGCGAGAGGAATAGACATTGGTCATATAAGCATACAGCATTACTTTGAGCAACATCTTAGGATGATAACCTGGATTACCTTCTTTACTGTAAGCTTTTAGAAGAGGTTGGATATTAATTGACTCCACAACTTGGTCAACTACTCGAACGGGATGTTTCTTTGGAATTAAATCGTCAAACGAATAGGGTAAAAGTATCGTTTGCTGTTGGTTGTAATGCTTGAAATTCATATTTAATCATTTGTAAATCAATGACTAAATATACAAAATACCAATAAAAACGCCAAATTTTAAACATAAAAAAACCGTCTCTAGTTGTGAGACGGCTTCTTTTTTGTTTTTAGCAGTCAATAAAAGTAGATTGCTTTGCTTTTCTTCGGTTTATTTAAGTGGTGCAATCATATTGCACTTATGCGTTGGTTTGCTTGGGAATAAGGCGCAATCAATCCTAGTCTAGTTGGACCAGGATTGTTTTATTTTCTACAATAACGGTATAAAATGGCTCTACGGATGTCATTTATGAGCATCATATCCTCTTTGTATTGCTTTTCTTTTTTCTCCAGAAGTTTGAGAGCTGCAACATTTTTTTGGTGCTGCTCGTGTTCCACCATCATTAAACTGGCTTGTGGATTGAATTGTTTTTTGAAATCTGGAAGGCGCAAAAACGGAATAACCGAACCTACTAAATACTGATGCCAGAATTTTGTTTGCCATAAACTGTAAGCAATGAAAAAAAGGCTTTCGCAGTCCTCTTCGTTTTGAAAAATGATAACAAAACTGTTAGTAAATGGCGTTTTTTGTGGCTTTCCGCTGTTCATCCCCTTGTTAAGTATGAATAAATGGGGTTTTGTGTAAACGGTGTCTTTTCGGTGGGTCTTGATGATGAAATTTAGCATAGCATTAGATTTAAAAACTGGGTTAGTTTTTCAATTTTCCACAGGGTTTCGGTTGAAAGACCAATGTGCTTCGCTACGCTCCGCCCATTAAATTTTTCAAAAGAAAAAAAAGGAAAAAAAAGAAAGCCATTCGTTCAAGTGGAGGGTTTCAAAAAAGCAAGTTTTTTTGATAAAATACTACCTGATATATCATCGGGAGTGAGGGCGTGAAGCCGGAATTGAATGTTGTTGCGAACCGTTATGGGTGGAGATTTTATCAAAAACCGGAGGCTCGAACTTGCTTTTTTGTAAACCTGG
>DAORUG010000240.1:0-2930 GCA_035433125.1 Flavobacterium sp. | reverse complement strand
GAAATGCCGCTTTGTGTAACTTTCTAAAGTCTTTCGGCAATATAAATAACGAAGTTGATGAAGTGCTTGATTTTTATTTTCATCAATGTTCGCTCGAAATGACTTGCAAAGAGTTGGCGCATTCTTTTTTCTTTTTAGCCAATGAAGGAATGACTAAAAACGGAAAACAAATTCTCTCTAAAAGTCAAGTAAAAAGAATCAATGCGTTAATGCAAACTTGTGGGTTTTATGATGAGTCGGGTGAGTTTACCTATAAAGTGGGTTTACCAGGAAAAAGTGGAATTGGCGGTGGAATTGCAGCTTTGTATCCCAACCATTTTTCGGTGGCTACTTGGTCGCCAAGACTCAACGAAAAAGGAAATTCTGAATTTGGAATGGCAGCCTTGGAATTGTTTACTACAAAAACCGGAAAGTCCATTTTTTAGAATTAGAAAAGAAATTATAAATCCCAAATTCCACTAAAGTTTAATGGAATTTGGGATTTTTTAGCCCTGATAGTAGCGGCCGGCGTTCGCCATAAGAGATACAGCGGATAGCAGGATTAGCTTCTAATGAAACTACTTATTATTTTCTATCACATAATTCAATACTTTGGTCATCAAATGTACTCGGTCTTTGCCCGTTACGTTGTGCTCGTGCATTGGATAAGCGAAAAAGTCAACCTGTTTTTCGGCTTCGATGAATTTTTTGATTAAAACCAAATTATGTTGCATCACGACAGTATCGTCACTGGTTCCGTGAATTAAAAGCAATTTTCCTTTTAAATTTTTTACATAATTCAAAGTACTGGATTCGTCAAAACCTTTCTGGTTTTCGGCTGGCGTGTCCATATAACGTTCCCCGTACATTACTTCATAATATTTCCAATCGGTTACGGGGCCGCCGGCAACGCCCACTTTGAAAACGTCTGGTTTTCGCAACATAATTGATGTGGTCATAAATCCGCCAAAACTCCAACCGTGAATGGCCAAGCGATTGGCATCAACATAAGGTAAGGATTTCAAATAATCAACGCCTTTCATTTGGTCGTCGATTTCGTTGACTCCCAATCTTCCGTGAATCGCACTTTCGAACGCAAAACCGCGATTATCCGAGCCACGATTGTCCACCGTGAAAACCAAATAGCCTTGTTCTGCCATCCAATACATCCAAAGATTGGCGCCGTCTAAATAGGAATTGGTAATCAATTGAGCGTGCGGTCCACCATAAACATACACAAAAACTGGATATTTTTTAGATGGGTCGAAGTTGCTGGGTTTGATTAATCGGGTATATAAATCGGTGGTTCCATCGGCAGATTTGATGGTTTTTACCTCAGAAGTTCCCATTTGGTAATCGGTAAATTTATTATTGCTTTCCAAAAGCGTTTTGGCTTTTAGATTTTTGGCATACATCAGCGATTTTGATGGGGTTGAATGATTGGAATATTCATCGAAAAAATAACTTCCATCAAAATTTGGAATACAAGTATGAACGCCTTGCTCTTTGGTAATTAGGGTTTGCTTGCCGTTTAAATCTACTTTATAAGTCAACATATTCGTTGGATTTTCACCTGTCGATTTAAAATAAATTTCGGTTCCCGCAGCATTGCTTCCAATAATATCTCTTGCTGGGAATTTATTTTGGGTCAATTGTTTGATTAATTTGCCTTCGATTGAGTAATAATACAAGTTATTGAAGCTATCTTTTTCGCTGATCCAAACAAAATTATTGGAAGTAGCACTTGGAAAAAAGGCGACATCTTCTGGTTCGACCCATTTGTCGTTTTTCTCATTGAGAATAGTTCGGACAAAATTTCCCGTTTGCGCATCATAAACATGCAATGACATATCATTTTGACCTCGATTGAGTTCGGCAATCAAAAGATATTTTTCGTCTGGCGACCAGGAAAGATTGGTTAGATAATCATCGGGATTGCCTTTTGGCGAAATAAAAACTGTTTTTTTAGTAGATAGATTGTAAATTCCAACTCTTGGTTTTTCGCTTTTTTGACCAATCATTGGGTATTTTATGCTGACTAATTTCCCTGGAGTTTCGTTGATGTCAAGCAAAGGATAATCGGCAACTTCGGTTTGGTCTTTTTGGTAAAAGGCTAAAAAAGTAGATTTTGGAGACCAAAAAATTCCATTGCTGATGCCAAATTCACTTCTGGCAAAAAACTGTCCCGAAACGATGGCTTCATTGGATTCATTGGTAACTTGGATAATTTCTTTATCGACATTGTAGAAATACAGATTGTTATTTTCGGTAAAGGCAAGGTTGCGTCTTTTCTTGTCAAAGGTCGGATTTTTGCAAGTCGATTTTGTGTCTTGCATCAGCGTTCCTTTTTTTGAAGTGGTCAGATAGGCATAATATTTTCCGTTTTCGGTAACCAATAGCGAGTTAGAATCGATCCATTGAATGCCAAAGAAGTTTTTTAATTTTGTTCCTAATGCGGAATTAATATCTGCTAAAGTTACGATTTCAGTAGTTTTAGAATCTGTAGCGGAGGCCGAAATCATTTTGGTATAATTATCTGTATAATAGGTATAATTATTGGTGTTTGGAATCCACTGAAATCCAATTAATTTATCGGCTCTGAACTGTCTGTTTTGTTCTAAAACTCCTTGTTGGAGCGTTAGTGTTTTGGTTTGAGAAAAGGCAGCAATTGTAATAAAGCAACTTAGAGCTAGAATAGAAAACTTGTTCATATACGTAGGTTTTTTGATAGGGAATAAAAGTACAAAAATGATTTTATTAAATGTTTTTTTTATTTTAAAATCAAAAAATTTGGCGTATAAAAGGTCTTTTTATTTTTCAGTAATTAATTCAAGGAAAATTCCATCCAGATAGGAATATGATCGGAGATGATTCGGGCTTCTTGCAAGGACCTGAAATTTTTGTAAAAAGAAATGATTCCCGCATTTTCAACGCTTATTTTAGATGACTTG
>DAORUG010000239.1:0-2943 GCA_035433125.1 Flavobacterium sp. | reverse complement strand
TAATATTCTCAACGAACCTTATAAAACCGAATATAAAGTTACTGAAATAACTGAAAAAACTATTTTTAGAGTTGATTTTAATTTAGGATTTAGAGAGCCAACAAAAATTAACTTGATGTTCAAAGAAGTTATTACTGATATGGTAAAAAAAGGAGAAGTCGATGTTACAAGTAGATACGAATCATTGAATAAAAACAATATAATTGGTGATTTTAAATTTGTCCTTTCCGAAAAATATTTATCCAATGATAGCGATTTAACATTCTTCGAGAAAATAATTATGAATTCCTACTTCTTTATCAAAAAACTAAGTTTATCCGAAGAAAGTGCCTTTAACTTAGATATTGGATCTGTAAAAGTGGAGAAATTCCCAATGGTGCTTCATGCTCCAGAAAATATTGGTTTAACCAGAATAAAATAAAAATTCTATTCAAAAAAACACTGTTACTAAACAGTGTTTTTTTTTTGGAATAAATATAAAATAAACATTCCATCATTTAGTAGTACCTTTGCACCTCAATTATTTAAAATGAGATTACACAGAAATTTAGTTTACACCACCATCGACGCTTTAAATGCTATCTTCAACGAAGGCGAATACGCCGACAAAGTGGTAGCACGCTCTTTAAAAAAAGACAAACGTTGGGGAAGTTCCGATAGAAAGTTTGTTGCCGAAACCATCTACGAAATTGTACGTTGGAAAAGATTATACGCAGAAATTGCCGAAGTAAAAGAACCTTACGACAGAGATAATATTTGGAGAATGTTCTCGGTTTGGGCTGTATTACGAGGATATCCTATCCCCGATTGGCGTCAATTAGAAGGAACTCCTGAAAGAAAAATAAAAGGACGTTTTGACGAACTTTCCAAAATTAGAACCCTAAAAGAATCTATCCCAGATTGGATGGATGAATTGGGTGTGAAAGAATTAGGCGAAAAAGTTTGGGCGAAAGAAATTGCAGCTCAAAACCAACCTGCAAAAGTGATTCTTAGAACCAACACGCTAAAAACCACGAAAGAGCAATTAAGAGCCATCTTAATGGACTTGAACATTGAAACTGAATACCTGAAAGATCAACCAGATGCTTTAGTTTTGAAAGAAAGAGCTAATGTTTTCTTGACAGATGCTTTCAAACAAGGTTTTTTTGAAGTTCAGGATGCTAATTCTCAACTTGTGGCTGCTTTCCTTGACGTAAAACCAGGAATGCGTGTGGTAGATACTTGTGCTGGTGCAGGTGGAAAAACTTTGCATATTGCCGCTTTAATGGAAAATAAAGGTCAATTGATTGCTATGGATTTATACGAAAGTAAATTGAAGCAATTGAAATTGAGGGCAAAAAGAGACGGTGCTTTTAATATTGAATATCGCATTATCGATACGACTAAAGTTATCAAAAAACTACACGAAAAAGCCGATAGAGTATTGATTGACGCGCCTTGTAGCGGTTTGGGAGTTTTGAAAAGAAACCCAGATGCCAAATGGAAATTGCAACCTGAATTCATCGATAACATTCGTAAAGTTCAAGCAGAAGTCTTAGAAAATTATTCTAAAATTGTAAAACCAGGCGGAAAATTGGTCTATGCAACTTGTTCTGTTTTACCTTCTGAAAATCAAGAACAGGTTAAAAAATTCTTGACTACAGACATTGGAAAACAATTCAACTTTATAAAAGACCAAAAAATATTGGCTCACGAGTCTGGTTTTGACGGATTTTATATGGCTTTGTTGGAACGTAAAGAAAGTTCAGAACAAAAAGAAAAAAGAGTACAGAAAGAAATCGAATAATATAGATTTTAGAATTCACAAAAAACTCCGATGGATAATTTTTTCCATCGGAGTTTTTTTATAATTTAAATTTGATAATTATTTAATCATTCATCGAAATCAAAAACTCTTCGTTATTCTTTGTTTTCTTGAAACGATCATTAATGAAATCCATTGCTTCTACTGGGTTCATATCCGAAAGGTATTTTCTCATAATCCACATTCTTTGCAAGGTTTTTGGATCCAATAACAAGTCGTCACGTCTTGTACTTGAAGAAGTTAAATCAATCGCAGGGAAAATACGTTTGTTGGCAATTTTTCGGTCCAATTGCAATTCCATATTTCCTGTTCCTTTAAATTCTTCAAAAATAACTTCATCCATTTTCGAACCAGTTTCAGTCAATGCTGTGGCAATGATACTCAATGAACCACCATTCTCCACATTTCTAGCCGCTCCAAAAAATCGTTTTGGTTTTTGTAACGCATTCGCATCTACACCACCACTCAATACTTTACCCGATGCGGGTTGAACTGTATTATAAGCTCTTGCCAAACGCGTAATCGAATCCAATAAAATCACCACATCGTGACCGCATTCGACCAAACGTTTTGCTTTTTCGAGAACAATATTGGCAATTTTCACGTGTTCCTGTGGTTCTCTGTCGAAAGTCGAAGCAATAACTTCGCCACGAACACTTCGAATCATATCGGTAACCTCTTCTGGTCGTTCATCAATCAATAAAACAATCAAATACGCTTCAGGATGATTAGCTGCAATGGCGTTTGCAATGTCTTTTAATAACATTGTTTTACCAGTTTTGGGTTGCGCCACAATCATTCCACGCTGACCTTTTCCTATTGGTGAAAACAAATCGATAATTCGGGTTGAAATGGTGCTTTGTCTTTCGGCTAATTTGAATTTTTCGGATGGAAAAACAGGTGTTAAATGTTCGAATGAAACTCGGTCACGAACTACTTGCGGATCGTGTCCGTTGATTTTTAAAACACGAACTAACGGGAAGAATTTCTCACCTTCTTTTGGAGGACGAACCACACCTTTTACAGTATCGCCGGTTTTAAGTCCAAACAATCTAATTTGAGAAGTCGACAAATAAATATCATCTGGCGATGCCAAATAATTGTAATCGGAAGAACGAAGGAAACCATATCCATCAGGC
>DAORUG010000238.1:0-3041 GCA_035433125.1 Flavobacterium sp. | reverse complement strand
AAACTGCTTACGGATAAGAAAAAAATTGCTCAATTTACAACAGATAAAAATAAAAATCGCAGCGTACAGACAAATAGCTCTGCAAACTGCGACTGAAAATTTAAAAAAATTTTTATTTGCCCAAAAGCAACACTTCATTCACAACGACTTCCGTAATATATCTTTTTTCTCCGTTTTTATCGTCATAACTTCTGTGTGTTAACTTACCTTCAACAGCTATTTGAAGTCCTTTGGTTACGTATTTTTCGATGATGTCGGCCGTTGCTCCCCAAGCAGCCACTCTGTGCCATTCGGTTGTTTCAACTTTTTCTCCTTTGTCGTTTTTATAACTGTCGTTTGTGGCGATGGTTAAATTGGCTAATTTTTTTCCTCCTTCAAAAGTTTTGATTTCTGGATCGTTACCTACGTTTCCGATTAACTGTACTGTGTTTTTCATTGCATTCATGGCGTGTAAAAATTTAAATTGTTTATATATAGTTTGTTGAATGACTCGTTCAAATCAACAGGGCAAAGATGCGACAGCTCTCAAATATTATTCGGTTGATAACTACTTACTTTCGGTTGTAACTATTTGTAACCGTTTGTAAATGGAAAACATTTAGTATATTTGATTGACTTTTAAAGAATTATTAATTTTTTTGATGCGATGACTAATTTCAAATAAAATTTAAAAAAAGAGATGCTCCATAAAATATTAAAATTTACCGACCTCCATTTTGGTGAAGAAGACAAACAAAAAGTTTTAGAAAATGTAAAATCCAATATCTCTTTTCGAGGTTCAAACTTATGGATTTTGGCTTGTGCTATCGTGGTGGCTTCTATCGGTTTGAATGTGAATTCGACAGCAGTCATCATCGGAGCGATGTTGATTTCACCTTTGATGGGACCTATTATTGGTGCTGGATTTGGACTCGGGATGTACGATTCCGAATTGGTCAAAAAAGCATCCAAAAACCTTTTGATAGCCACAATCGTTAGTTTAGTGGTCTCGACAACCTATTTTTATTTGAGTCCTTTCAAAGAAACCCAATCCGAATTATTAGCTAGAACATCACCCAATATCTATGATGTTTTGATTGCTTTTTTTGGTGGACTCGTAGGAGTTATTGCTATGACAAGAGTCGAAAAAGGAAATCCAATTCCTGGTGTTGCCATCGCCACAGCATTAATGCCTCCGTTGTGTACGGCCGGTTATGGCTTAGCCATTGGAAACTTAAAATTCTTTTTGGGAGCGCTTTTTTTATACACTATCAACTGTGTTTTTATTTGCATTTCAACTTTTCTGATTGTAAAATATTTGAAATATCCAGCTGTAAAACAAGTCAATGCCAAACGCCAAAAACAAATAAAATACGGAATTACAATATTGACATTGGTAATGATGATTCCGAGTATCTTTTTTGCTTACGTTCTTATTGAAGAAAAAAAAACAAACCAAAAAATCAATCTTTTTATTGAAAATGAATTTACAAATAAAGGGTATACCATTTTGTATAAAAAAATAAACCTGAAAACCAATCCTAAAAAAATTGACCTTGCCTTTTTGAGACAAAAATTCGATACTGAAGAAATTAAGTCGCTCAATAAATCCTTAATTAATTACAAAATTGAAAACACCAAATTGAATATCAGTCAAGACACAACCGATATTAAGAAATATATTTTAGAACAAATCAGTTCTGGAAAAACGGATTTGGATTCAAAAGACATCACAATCAACCAATTGAAAAATGAAATTGCATCCAACAAATACAACGATAAAGCATTGTTGGATGAAATAAAAATCATTTTTCCCGAAATCGAAAACATCTCTATATCCAATCACAGTTTTAATAAAAATAAAGACAGCGCTTCTGTTCGCCCTGTTTTAATTTACGATTCTGAGACTAATTTAACTGATGAATCCAAGCGAAAACTAAAATTGTGGTTGCAAAAAAGACTCTCGAAAGAGAAAATTGAAATTTACAAACAAGAAAATAATTAATCAAAAAATGTCTAACTCATTTGTGCTGTATGGATTTTGCAGACAAAGAGTTTTATCAAGCCAAGTATCAAAAACTTATGCAAACTAAAATAAAGAAAGTAACATTAAGGAATCTGCAAATTGAAGATTACAAGGAACTGAAAAAATCAATGAAAATGGCCTATCCCGATTTGGAAGATTCCTACTGGAGAGAGCAAGACATTGAAATTTTACTCGAGTTGTTTCCTGATGGTCAATTGGTAATCATTGCTGACGGGAAAGTGGTTGGTGCTGCTCTATCTTTAATTCTAGACGAAAGTTTAGTCGACAAAAATCCCAATTATGCAAAAATAACCGGAAATTACACTTTCTCAACGCACAATCCAAAAGGCGAAATTCTATACGGAATAGATGTTTTCATCAACCCAGATTATAGAGGTTTGCGATTGGGAAGAAGATTGTATGACGCCCGAAAAGAATTGTGCGAACAACTCAATCTAAAATCCATCGTTTTTGCAGGAAGAATTCCAAATTACAACGAACACTCCAAAAAACTCACTCCAAAAAAATACATCGACAAAGTAAAACGAAAAGAATTGCACGACCCTGTACTTTCCTTTCAGTTGAGTAATGATTTTCACGTGATGCGGATTATGAAAAACTATCTCGAAGGCGATGTCGACTCCAAGGAATTTGCCGTTTTATTAGAATGGAACAATGTTTATTATGATGAAAGTCCACAATTAATCAACACCCAAAAAAGTGTTATCCGAATTGGATTAATCCAATGGCAAATGCGTTCTCTGGCCAACTTGGAAGCTTTGTTCGAGCAAGCCGAATTTTTTGTTGATGCTGTTTCCGGTTACAAAAGTGATTTTGCCGTTTTTCCAGAGTTGTTCATTGCCCCATTAATGGCGGATTACAATCATTTATCGGAACCCGATGCCATCCGAGAATTAGCGAAATACGCTGACCCGATTCGCAAAAAATTTCAGGAATTTGCCATTTCTTATAACATCAACATCATTTCGGGAAGTATGCCTTATTTGGAAAATGGCACTTTGTACAATGTTGGTTT
>DAORUG010000237.1:0-3210 GCA_035433125.1 Flavobacterium sp. | reverse complement strand
TCAATACCAATATTAACTATATCCCTGGAACTTCTACAGTAATATCAAGTGCTTATGCCAACCCACTTGGATCATCCTATAGTTTAGATGACGGATTAAATTGGATTACTGTCGATAGCGGTGTTTTTCACGGAGAATTAGCTTTCTTGAATGATAGTTTTGGATTCTCGGCCGGAATGAACACCAACGCAACAACCGGAGGAATTTCAAAATTTACTGGAATACCTTTAAAAAATCCTAGTTTTGATAATACTAAACAAATTGCTGCGTATCCAAATCCAACAAATGGAACATTATATCTAAAGTCCGAAACATCTCTAATAAAAGAAGCTTCCGTTTTCGATTTACTAGGAAAGCAAGTTTATAAATCTAATTTTTCAGCAATAAATAATGTGAACTTAGATTTAAAATCGCTACAAACTGGTGCCTATTTATTGAAAGTAACTTCTGATTCTGGAAAAACAGAAACTATGAAAATTATGAAAAACTAAAATTTAGTTTTTCAAAGATAAAGCCCTTTTCATCAAATTGAAAAGGGCTTTTTTATGCTTTTACTTTAAAAAAGAACTCGTTATTTCGTAGAACGATTTCGGATTTTTGGCGTGAAGCCAATGTCCTGCATTCGGAATCGTTTTTATTCTGGAATCTGGAAAATGATTTTTTATGGTTTCAAAATCTTTATCGAGAATATAATTCGAATTTCCGCCACGAACAAAAAGCGTTGGTTTATTGAAAATGGCGTTCTCAGGAAGCGGCTTTCCAATTTCATCCATATTGACATTGAAAACGGCTAAATTAAATCGAAAAGCCAATTGTCCCGGCTCTTGCCAATACAAACTTTTCAATAAAAATTGTCTAGTTCCAAAATCGGTTATGTATTTTGACACGATTTCTTCGACTTCATTTCGGCTTGGTTTTAATGAAAAATCGACAGCGTTCAATCCTTCCAAAATAGATTGATGGTGTTGCGGGTAGAATTTTGGTCCAATGTCAGCGACTATCAATTTTTCGACTTTTTCGGGATACTTTGCAGCAAAAAGCATTGCTGTTTTTCCGCCCATCGAATGCCCTAAAATATTGATTTTTTCTAAATTATTGGCTTGACAATAATCAAAAACATCCTGAGCCATTATTTCGTAGCTGAACTCATCCGAATGGAAACTCTTGCCGTGATTACGCAAATCGAGTAAATGTACCTGAAACCCATCGGCAGCAAATTGCGTTCCCATAGTTTTCCAATTATCCGACATTCCCAAAAATCCATGAAGAATTAAGAGTGGTTTGCCTTCGCCTTCTATTTTTGAATACAACATTTTTATATTTTTTAGACACAAATTTCACAAATTTTCACGAATTTAAATTTGTGTTAATTCGTGAAATTCGTGTCGAACTTTTATTTTAATTTTTGCAAATACATATTAACTACATTGTCTAAGCCTAAATAAATAGCCTCGGAAATGAGTGCGTGACCAATGGAAACTTCCAATAATCCGGGAATGTTTTGATGAAAAAACTGAATGTTGTCCAAACTCAAATCGTGTCCAGCATTGATTCCTAACCCCAATTCATTGGCCAAAACTGCCGATTTAACATAAGAATCAATTCCGTTTTTGTTTCCTAAACCGTATTGGTATGCAAAAGCTTCGGTGTACAATTCGATTCTTTCGGTTCCAATAATTTTGGCACCTTCAATCATTTCGAGAACAGGATCAACAAAAATAGAAGTTCTGATTCCGTTTCTTTGAAATTCTTGCACCATTTCGGTTAGAAATTCCTTGTTTTTAATTGTGTCCCAACCCGCATTTGATGTTATCGCATCGACAGCATCAGGAACTAAAGTCACTTGTTCGGGTTTGATTTCGAGAACCAAATCGATGAAACTTTTCTCAGGATTTCCCTCAATATTATATTCGGTGTAAACAATCGATTTCAAATCTCGAGCATCTTGATACCGAATGTGTCGTTCGTCGGGTCTTGGATGAATGGTGATTCCTTTTCCTCCAAATTTTTGAATATCGGTAGCTACTTTTAATAAATCGGGAACATTTCCTCCACGAGCGTTTCGTAAAGTAGCTATTTTGTTTATATTTACGCTTAACTTTGTCATTGGAATAATTTTCAGGCATTGAAGGGCAAAAATACAAAGTAAAACTAGCTGTTATTGCATAATTTTGATTATTTTGCATCAAATATTTAGGATTGATTTATGACGGAGATTACAAACTATATAACCAATGATTACAAAGCGATTGACAGTCAGGAAACTATTGCTACTGTTCAAGGCTTTTTTGATGAATTGACTTTTTCCCATTTTCCTGTGGTCGAAGAAGGAATTTACATTGGTAGTATTGCTTCAGAGGACATAGAAACATTCGATATTTCCAAAAAAGTTTTAGATTATAAATATTCTCTCGAAGGTTTTTTTGCCAGAGAAAATATGATTTGGCTGGATGTTTTAGAAGTTTTTGCTAAAAATCATTCCAATTTAGTTCCCGTTTTGGATCAAAAAAATCAATATTTGGGTTATTATGAAATTAGAGATATTCTGAATTTTTTTCACGAAACTCCTTTTTTACAGGAGTCTGGAGGAATACTTGTAGTTCAAAAAAACACTTCAGGATATTCGATTGGAGAAATTACCCAAATAATTGAAAGCAATAATGGCAAAATTTTGGGTTTATTCGTATCAGATGCTGATGCTGAAAATACACAAGTAACCATAAAAATAAGCTTAGGAGTGATGAACGAAATAATTCAATCTTTTAGAAGGTACAATTATGAAATTATTTCGGAACATTATGAAGACAATTACATCAACACATTAAAAGAGCGATCGGATTATTTAGACAAATATCTTAACATTTAAAATAGAATGAAAGTAGCCATCTTCGGAAAATACTATCAAAACAGCACTGAGCCCATTATTAAAGACATTTTTGCTTTTTTTAATTCCAACAATGTTGAAATGATTATAGAATCCTATTTTTTAAATGTTTTGAAGGAGAAAAAAATCATCCAAAAAGAATACAACACTTTTACCTCACACAGCGAGTTAGATAGTAGTTTTGATATGCTTGTTAGCATTGGTGGAGACGGAACTATTTTGAGAGCTGCCGCTTTAGTTCGCGATTCTGGCGTTCCAATTTTAGGAATAAATGCAGGTCGTTTGGGGTTTTTAGCAACAGTTCAAAAAGACAATATTGCTGAATT
>DAORUG010000236.1:0-3234 GCA_035433125.1 Flavobacterium sp. | reverse complement strand
CAAACCTCTGTATCGATTCCATTCAAAATCCCTTTGGATTTATGTCTGACTAAATTAAATAAAGATTCTAATCCATAACCAAAATTATTAATTTCATTCAAAAAATTGGGCGAAACTGTCGATACTTCTGATGCGCATTTTATGGCTGTTGCCAATGAATTAATCTTGTTATCCCATTCTAAAAGGTTTACTTTCGACAAATCGAACTCTGGTAAATAATACAATTTATCAAACCCAAATTGCCCCTGATAAATGGAATTGTGAATCGTAATCACCGTTGCCAGATTTTTTAATTTCTCATATTTTTCAGCAAACTGCATCATAAACGGAATCAAACCTGTATGGTGATCGTGACAATTGATGACATCAGGAACAGTTGCTCTGAAATTAATCCAATTTAAACAAGCTATTTGAAATGTCAAAAAACGTTCGATGTCGTCTTCGAAACCATACACTTCTTTTCTATCAAAAAGCTCAGGAATTTCTACCACATACAATTCAAATCCTAAAATATTATTTTTCTCTTTTTGAATATTAAAAGGAAAATTAAAATTACCCAATTTTACAAAATCAGAATACACACAATCAAATTCATTTTCTTGAATAAATTTCGTGTCATACTGAGGAATTACAACTTTCACAAGGTGTCCAGCTTTTGTCTGATATTTTGGCAATGAACCCACAACATCCCCCAATCCACCTACTTTTGCCACTGGATAACATTCAGCTGCTATATGAAGTATTTCCATTCTAATTTATTTACAAATTCAATATTAGATAAAATACTACCTAAAAAATTAATTAATGTTTTAAAAGTTCCAATATTTAAATAAACTAACAAAATGGTTACTTTTATATTTCTAAATTTAGTAAAATTATTTATCAAATAACAAATTAAATGAAAATTTATTAAAATGCCAAAAAAAACTCCAAATCACAAACAATCGTTGAAAATTCCTAAACTTATACTGCTGTTTAGTAAAATTATTGCTTCAATTTCCCCAAAATTATCAGTTCTTTTTTCGGCAAAATTATTCACAACTCCTATAAAACATAGGACTCCTAAAAGGGAATTGGAAATGGAAAAGAAAAGCATTCAAAAATTAATTGAAATTCCTGCAATAAATAAAAAAGTAATGATTTATAAATATGGTGAAAGTGACAAGAAAATTTTATTGTCACATGGATGGTCAGGAAGAGGAACGCATCTTTTTAAAATTGCCGACGAATTATTAAAAGCAGGATTTTCTACTGTAAGTTTTGATGCTCCAGCTCACGGAAAATCTCCTGGAAAAACCACCATAATGTCTGAATTTGTTGAAACAATATTAGAAATCGAAAGGCAATTTGGTCCGTTTGAAGCAGCCGTTGGCCATTCATTAGGAGGAATGTCATTACTAAATGCCACAAAAAAAGGATTGGCTATCAATCATTTGGCAATAATCGGGAGTGGTGATGTTATTCAAGATATATTAGATGATTTTATAGCAAAATTGGAGTTAAAACCTAGTACAAGTTCACAATTACGTTTGCATTTTGAAAAAAAATATAAAGTGAAAATGGATGATTATTCAGGCTACAAATCGGCAATTGAAATAACTATTCCCGTTCTGGTTATACACGATAAAAACGACACTGAAGTGTCTGTAGAAGCGGCTATTCACATTCACAAGCACCTTAAAAATGGAGAATTGTTTTTAACTGAAGGTTTGGGTCATCGCAAAATTCTTGGAAATTCTGAAGTAATTGAAAAAGTGGTTCGGTTTATTAATCGAACTTGATTTAGATTCTTTAGTATAAATCATTGTCTGTACAATTTATAAATTAAATATGACTAATTTATCAATAACAGAAACAAAATTATCAGTATTTTTTAGTAAAAAAATAAAAAACTAAATTATGAATTTATTCGAAGATTCAAATGAATGGCCAGAAAAACTAGCTCCAATACTAACCAAATATAAAGGAAGGAAACATCCTTTGGACTATCAAAATTTGTATCAATTAATGGTAATGGTTGTACTTTCTGCTCAGGATTCCGATGCTAATATCAACAAAATGGCTCCTACTCTATTTGAAGTGTATCCAAATATGGAAAGTCTTTCCGTTTCAAATGTGGAAGCCTTAATTCCTCACATCTCTAAAGTTCGGAATTTTGGAATTAAAGCCAATTGGCTAATCGAAATTGCACAAACCATTCAAAAAGATAAAAATATTCCACTTACAATGGAAGGATTAACCGCCCTGAAAGGCATCGGACGAAAATCAGCTAATGTTATTATGCGTGAAGCAAATATTTCCGCACAAGGAATCATAGCCGATTTGCACGTCATACGAGTAGCTCCTAAAATTGGATTAATTACAGAAACTAAAGACGGAATTAAAGCTAAAAAACAATTGATGCAAGTATTACCAAAGTATATTTGGGGAGAAATTGGTATGGCTATCTCGTTTTTGGGAAGAGAAATTTGTAGACCACAACCTAAATGCCTTGAATGTCCAATTCGAAAAAATTGTCAATATCCATTAAAAACGATTTAAAAAAATATGACACATCCCATTCCTCTTTACTCATTGGTTATTTTTCCCAATTCTGAACAATCGACTTTGATTAAGTCCTATAAACAATTGCTCAAAAATCAAATTGGTTGGTTTGGCAGTGCAAATGCAACAGCTCATATCACAGTAATCAACTTTGAAAACGAACTCTCACTCCAACTTCATCTTAACAGGATTCGGGAGTTCTGCAAGACTGTCATTCCACAAAAAGTGACTTTAAACGCTTGGGGGGCTTTTGGAGAAAGTACTTTTTTCATTGCACCAGACCAAATTTCACAAGAATATCTCGACAATCTTATTATAAATTTACATCTTTATTTAGGTTTTAAAATGAAAAATACCCACACTCATTTAAGCATTGCGCGTGGACTAGACACAAAAAAAATGAAAACAGCCTACGAACTTTTCAGAAATACTCCAATTAATTTACAATTTAACTGTGATTCATTTCATCTAAGAAGATTCAACGAACAAACCCAACAATATTCGGATATCATAGAAAAAATTGATTTCGGGAAATAGCGAAAATTTTATCTCTCCACAGATTTGGAGATTGATCCTTGATTCTGTTTTTTCTCAAAAAACCTATTTAAACCAAAAAACCCCATTCCGATAGGAATAGGGTTTTTCAAAAGAAAGGCGACGACATACTCTCCCACATAACTGCAGTACCAT
>DAORUG010000235.1:0-3243 GCA_035433125.1 Flavobacterium sp. | reverse complement strand
TATTATTTTAAATTAAATTAGAAATAATCTCTTGAAAATCATTGCTTGGACTTGAACAAGTCTTGTTTTGGCATAGATAAAATAAGGTTTGGTCAGCAACAAATCGGTCTTTCAAAAAAGGAAGACTCGAAACTTTTTTGGTTCCCGCCAAAACTACATTTGGAAAATATAATGCATTTATTTTACTGCAATATTCCAATGCTGAATGGCCACAAATTGCCAATTCTTTATTCTCTTCTGAATAATTCATTGCCAAATCCATCCAATTCGAATAAGCAGACGGATATTGTATATTTGGAATAATATTTTGTAGCATTCTTTGACTTACTTTTTCGTAATACGAATTTTCAAAATAGAGACTCAACTGAAACAAGTTTTTCCCCATAATCGAATTCGATGCTGGAATTACGTTGTCTTCAGTTTCAAAATGCGATGTAATCAAAGCTTCGTCAAGATTGGAAGTAAAGGCAAAAAATCCTGATTTCTCATCGTAAAAGTGTTCCAAACTATAATCCGTCAACTGTTTGGCATAGTGAAGCCATTTTTCGTCAAATGTAACTTCGTACAAACTGATAAAAGCGAAAATTACAAAGCAATAATCTTCTAAATAGCCGTTGATGGTACTCTTCTCATTTTTGTAGTTATGGAATAAATTTCCATCACTCGACCATAAGTTTTTGATGATAAAATCAGCGTTTTTAAGGGCTAAATCTAAATAGTTGCCGTCTTCCAAAGCTTTGTAGGCATCAACGAAACCTTTGAGCATTATGGCATTCCAAGAAGTTAGGCATTTGTCGTCTAATCTTGGTTTAGAGCGTTTTTCTCTTTTGATATAAAGGATTTGCTCCCAGAATATTTTCTTTTTTTGAAGTGTTGAAATAGTGATATTGTTGCTTTTTGCAATTGCTTCCAGACTTTTATTTTGAATCAAAACATAATTTCCATCTTCCCATAATCCAAAGGTATTGATGTTGAAAACCTGACTGAATAAGTCAAAATCATCGCCAATAATCGTCTTCAATTCAGGGATTTTCCAAACATAAAAAGCTCCTTCTTCGAGATGGTTTCCGGCATTTAAACTATCGGCATCGAGAGCACAATAAAAACCACCTTCGGAATTCATTAATTCTCTTTCGACGAAAGAAAGTGTTTTTTGTATGACTTCTTTATACAAAGAATTTTTAGTCAATTTGTAGGCATCACTATATAATGAAATCAATTGTCCGTTATCATAGAGCATTTTTTCGAAATGGGGAACGTGCCATTTATTATCTACAGAATAACGCGAAAATCCACCATCGACTGTGTCGAAAATCCCTCCATAAGCCATTCTGGTCAAGGTTAGATTTACAAAATCGAACAATTTCATGTCGTTTTTTTGGAACGCAAAACGTAACAAAAAGTGATAATTATTAGGCATCATAAACTTTGGAGCTCTTGACATTCCACCAAAATCTAAATCAAATTCTGCTGCCCACTTTTCTACTAAAGGAATTAAATCTTCTTGATTTAGAGTAGTTTTCGATTTTTCATTTTCAATAACACTTATTGATTGAATTCCTTGATGCAATTTCTCGGCATAATCAATCACTTTCTCGGGATTAGAATGATATACTTCTTGCAATTGACCAAGAGTTTCCATCCATTCTTCCTTTCTGAAATAAGTTCCGCCCCAAATAGGTCTTCCATCGGGAAGCGTAACCACATTCAACGGCCAACCGCCACGACGAGTCATCAGTTGGACGGCTTTCATATAAACAGCATCTACATCAGGTCGTTCTTCGCGATCGACTTTGATGTTGACAAAACTTTTATTCATAACATCGGCCACATCTTGGTCTTCGAAACTTTCGTGTTCCATAACGTGGCACCAATGGCAAGCCGAATATCCAATACTTATAATTATCAGGCTATTTTTTTCTTTGGCTTCGGCCAATGAATTGGTATTCCAAGCCTTCCAATGCACAGGATTATTAGCGTGTTGCAACAAATACGGACTGGTTTCTTGAGAAAGTAAATTCATTTTTATAGTATTTAGTAGCAGTTTCCAGTCTCAGCAAACTGAAAACTGCGACTGAAAACTGAATACTTGTTAAGCATTTATTGCTTCCACCTTAATATCTTCGTCGTTAAGCATGCTTTTCAGCATATTTTCGATGCCACTTTTTAGTGTGAATGTAGAGGATGGACAACCGCTGCAAGCTCCTTGAAGGATAACTTTCACCGTTTTGTCGGTTTCGTCATACGATTCAAAAGCAATATTTCCACCATCGGCTTGCACGGCTGGTTTTACATATTCTTCTAGTATATTGATAATTTGTTGTGAAGTAACATCAAGATTATCAAACTCTTGTGTTTTTGTTTTTTCTTGTTCGGCTTTGGCTACTATGATGCTTTCGTCAAGAACAGTTCCTCCGTTTTCGATGTATTGTTTGATGAAAGTTCTCACTTCTAATGTGATTTCGTCCCAATTGTTGACTTCATATTTGGTTACCGAAATATAATTTTCGTCAATAAAAATTTCTTTTACATACGGAAATTTGAATAATTCTTTTGCCAATGGAGAAACTGCCGTTTCATCAATATTTTTGAATTCAACTGGGCTTTTGGTCAACATTCTGCTTACCACAAATTTTAAAGCAGCCGGATTTGGAGTAGTTTCGCCGTAAACGGTTATCGGTTGTTTTTGCGTTTTATTTTCCGATGGAGTGATGATTATTCCGCCATTGGCCACAAATGTTTCTATTTGTTCCGCCACGGCATCTTTTACATCTTCCCATTCTACAATGCTAAATTTTTCGATAGCAATAAAATTCCCGGAGATGTAAACTGTTTTTACAAATGGCAAGTAAAATAACTGCTGTGCGAGTGGGGAATTCTTGGTTTCATCAATGTTTTTGAATTCGAAACTCTCGTTTTTAGTGATGAAATCTTCGAATTCGAATTTTATAATACTTGGGTTTTGCGTTTCTTTAATAGCTATTTTTGACATAATTTTTTAATTTTTTACAAATTTAACAAAGATATTTTCTACTATTAACTATATTTGATTTTTTAAAGAATAAATTAACTTATAAAACGTTTTAAGTTGAATCATAATTCTTTTTTTAATTGTTCGCCCCAATTTTAAATATAATCTTTTTTGAATGTACGATAAATTTAAGATTTTCATAATTGTATTTTTTTTGACACATTATTCCTTTTCACAGATAGGAATACCTGTGTACTCAGACTATTTATCGG
>DAORUG010000234.1:0-3255 GCA_035433125.1 Flavobacterium sp. | reverse complement strand
AAAACATTAAAAATCAATTTATGAAAAAACAAATTTCAATACTTTTATTGAGCTTGTTGTGTGTGTTTAGTTCCTATTCGCAGGACACATTACAGGCTGTAAAAGTAATTTCTAAAAGTAAAGGCTTGCAAAAATCTTCAAAGATTACAGCCAATACTACATTGGTAACAAGCAAAGAATTACTCAAAGCTGCTTGTTGCAATCTTGCTGAAAGTTTCGAGACAAACCCTTCAATCGACGTTAGTTTTTCGGATGCTCTTACGGGAACAAAACAAATCAAAATGCTGGGTTTAACCAGTCCTTATTTGATGATTGCCGAAGAAAATATTCCGTCAGTTCGTGGTGCTTCGCAAGCGTATGGATTGTCCTTTACACCAGGAACTTGGATTGAAAGTATCCAAATTACTAAAGGAGCAGGAAGTGTGGTCAACGGCTACGAAAGTATTTCAGGTCAGATCAATACAGAGCTTATTAAGCCAATTGGTAACATCCCTTTTTTCTTAAATGCGTATGGTTCTACCGATTCTCGGTTTGAATTGAACACGCATTTCAATGCTAAAATTTCGGATAAATGGACTACTGCTTTGTTTGTCCACGGAAACGCAAGAACGGCTAAAAACGATATGAATGACGATGGCTTTCTCGACAATCCATTGGCAAAACAAATCAATATTTTGAATCGGTATCAATATTATAATGCCGAAAAAGGTTGGGTGAGTTTTATCAATTTCAGGTATATGAATGACAAAAAACAAACTGGCGAAACTGATTTTGATCCCGATATAGATAAAGGGAAAACAAATCTTTGGGGTTCCGAAATCAATACCGAACGAGTTGATGTTTCGTCAAAAATTGGGTATGTTTTCAAAGATATGCCGTATCAAAGTTTTGGTTTTCAAAATGCGTTTAACAGTCACAATCAGGAATCTTATTTTGGATTGAACCAATACAATATCAAGCAAAGCAGTTTTTATTCGAACTTAATTTTCAACTCAATTATCAGTAATACGATGCACAAATTTGCAACGGGTTTGAATTTTACTTATGACAAATACCAAGAATTTGTAAACGTGAATGATTACAGTAGAATTGATAATTCGATTGGTGCTTTCTTTGAATATACCTTTGATAATGATTCCAATTTCAGTTTAGTAGCAGGAGGAAGAGTGGATAATCACAATCGTTTGGGAACATTTATAACACCAAGATTGCACATTCGCTACAATCCTTGGGAGAAAGGGGTTCTGCGTGTTTCGGCAGGAAGAGGGAAACGTAGTGCGAATATTTTTGCTGAAAACCAATCACTTTTTGCCAGTGCCAGAACATTTGATATTTTGGATACTAACGGTAAAATCTATGGTTTAGATCCAGAAATCGCTTGGAATTATGGATTGAGTTTTAATCAAAAATTCAACATCTTTGGAAGAAATGCCGATGCTGGTTTTGATTTTTATAAAACCGATTTTACAAAGCAAGTCGTAGTCGATTTATATACACCAACAGCAATTGCGGGAACACATCAGGTTTTGTTTTATAATTTAAACGGAAAATCGTATGCCAATAGCTTGCAAGTGGACTTTAATGTTGGATTGTGGGAGCATTTAGATTTGCGAACTGCATACAAATATTACGACATTCAAACCGATTATTTGAGTGGAACAAGTGAAAGACCTTTACAAGCGAAGCATCGTTTTTTTGCTAATTTAGGATACGAAACACATATTGCCGAGAAGGGTAAGCAGTGGAAATTTGATTTCACTTATAATTGGATGGGGCAACAAAAATTACCCGAAACATCTTCAAATCCAGAGGAAGATAGACTTCCAACTTATTCGCCTTCGTTTTCTTTGATGAATGCACAAATTACTAGAACTTTTTCTTCTACTTTTGAAGTTTATGTAGGTGGAGAAAATATTGGAAATTATAAACAAGAAAAAGCAATTTTGGGAAGTGAAAATCCTTTTGGCCCAACCTTTGATGCATCTATTATATATGCGCCTGTTTTTGGACAAATGTACTATGCTGGACTGAGATTTAAAATTAAATAAATAATTACAAGAATCAATTTAAATAACAATTAAAAAATTAAATTATGAAAAATATATTTTTAGGAATGATGTTAATAGTAGTAACACTTTCTACACAAGCACAAGTTAAAAAGAATAAAAACGCAAAATATACCATTGAAGTAAATGGTAATTGTGAACAATGTCAGAGACGTATTCAAAAAGCGGCTTTCTCTGTGAATGGTGTAAAGACAGCAACTTGGAGTATAGAAACTCACAAATTAGATCTTACTTTGAATGAAGAGAAAACGTCAATTACTGCCGTTAAAAAAGCTATTGCAAAAGTAGGTCACGATACGGATGAAGTAAAAGCTACTAAAGAGGATTACGACAACCTTCATTCTTGCTGCAAATACGAAAGGGAAGAAACAAAGAAATAAAACTCTTCAATAATCCAAAATCCCTAATTTGAAATGTTCTTAGAACTATTCAAATTAGGGTTGGTTTTATTAAATATTTATTAAAAAAACGCAAATCCATTGTCCAGATAGTGCTGTTTTGCTAAATTATAATTACTTTCACGACCGAGAATTTTTAAAACATTTATATGAATAATTTTGATTGGAAACAACTGATAAATCCTGAGTTTTACATTTTAATGGAGTTTGGAGGGGTAGAAATAGGTTTGTTTGTTATCCTTTTTATAATTTTTGCTGAAACAGGATTGTTTGCAGGTTTTTTTCTTCCAGGAGACAGTTTGTTGTTCTTAGCAGGGATTTACAGTGAATTATTGACTCAACAAATATCAATGGGCAACGATTTTGCTAATGTAGTATTGCTGTCTTCTTTAGTTTCTTTAGCGGGAATTTTTGGTAATATGGTGGGCTATTGGTTTGGAGTAAAAGGCGGAACCTACCTCTATAATAAAGAAGATACTTTTTGGTTTAAAGAGAAATATCTTTTGCAGGCTAGAGATTTTTTCGATAAATATGGTGGAAAAGCGATTATTTTCGCAAGGTTTTTACCTATTTTCAGAACCTTTGCACCGATAGTTGCAGGTATTGCATCAATGGACAAAAAGAAGTTTATGTTCAATAATATTTTGGGTTCTGTTCTTTGGTCTTTTAGTATGATTTTTGCAGGGCATTATTTATCGGCTTTGTTTTTGGATAAATTTGGCATCGATTTGAAAAAGCATATAGAATTTATCGTCATAGGAATTGTTCTTATTACAAACATTCCAGTTTTA
>DAORUG010000233.1:0-3264 GCA_035433125.1 Flavobacterium sp. | reverse complement strand
AAAACGAACGTCTTTTTCGGGATTGTATTCTCCGTTTGGTGTGAAACATTTTTCTCTTGGTTTCCAAGCAATGGTTTCTAGTCCTTTTACACATACTTGAATATCAATGTTTTTATCGTGGCATTCAAATTTTGCTAAACTTGCTTCTATTGTTTTTCCGTTTGCAGTATTTACAATTACTTTCAAACCCTCAGTAATTTCGGAAACACCATCGGGAAGATTGGCTATATCATTTGTATTGATAAAGTCAAATGCTTTTGCAAATAAAGGATGCAAACTACTATATTTCGGTGCGTTGGCTAATGTATCTATGATCATAATTATCTAAATTAACGTGCAACTCTACCGGATGCATCGCCTCCCATAAGTTTAGAAACTTCCTCTACAGTAACTAAATTAGCATCCCCTTTAATCGTGTGTTTCAAGCAAGAAGCCGCAACAGCAAAATCCAAAGCGTTTTGATCATCATCAGGATAAGTTAATAATCCGTAGATTAGACCTCCCATAAAGGAATCACCGCCACCTACTCTATCAACGATATCCGTAATTTGATATTGACGAGTTTGTAACATTTGTTTTCCATCGTATAAAACGCCAGCCCAAGTGTTGTGAGAAGCAGAAATAGAACCTCTTAAAGTAGTAATTACTTTTTTGGCTCTTGGGAATTTTGCCATCATTTGTTGACAAACTGACAAGAAAGCTTCTGCTTTTACATCATGTCCGTGAGTTTGAACTGCAGCTCCTTCAGGTTTAATTCCAAAGTGCATTTCGGCATCTTCTTCATTTCCTAAAATCACATCACAATAAGAAGTCAACTCAGTCATAATAGCTTCGCGGTCACCACCGTATTTCCAAAGTTTAGCACGGTAATTTAAGTCTGTCGAAATAGTTACACCTAATTTGCTAGCCACTTTCACAGCTTCTAAACAAGCATCGGCAGAACTTTGAGAAATAGCCGGAGTAATACCAGTCCAGTGAAACCACTCCACCCCTTCAAAAACTTTTTCCCAATTGATCATTCCTGGTTGAATATCCGACATTGATGAGTGTGCTCTATCGTAAACCACTTTACTTCCTCTACTTACAGCACCTGTTTCAAGAAAATAGATTCCCAAACGATCGCCACCCCAAACAATGTTATCTACTCCAACGCCTCTTTTACGCATTTCCATCATAGCACATTCTCCAATATCATTTTTTGGTAAACGAGTTACAAAATCAACTGGAATTCCATAATTAGCCAACGAAACAGCTACATTAGACTCTCCTCCTCCATATACAACATCAAAATTGTCTGCTTGTGAAAATCTTAAAAATCCTTGTGGAGCTAATCTTAACATTATCTCACCAAAAGTCACTACTCTTTTTGCCATTTTTTTAAATTGTTAATTGTTAATTTATAATTAGTTATATATTTATTTTTTCCGTGTTCGAACACGAATTTTATTAAAATTATCTTGAAACTCTGCCGCCGCCTAAACCATTCATCAATGCTTTTATTTCACTTACTGTAACTAAATTAATATCTCCAGAAATGGAATGTTTCAAACAAGTTGCTGCAACAGCAAATTCAAGAGCTGTTTGATGATCTTCTGGCCAAGTGATTAATCCGTAGATAATTCCTGCCATAAAAGCATCACCTGCACCTATTCTATCAATAATATGAGAAACATTATATTCTCTGGAATGTAATAATTCCTTCCCATTCCAGATTGAAGCGCTTACTGCATTGGATGAAGCATTGGCACGCATCCTATGAGTTGAAGTTATATTTTTTAGTTTGGGAAATGCTTTCATCCAATTGGCAAATACGATTTCCTCCGTTTCACCTTCATTCATTTTAACGCCCAATACTTTTTCGGATTCATCAATACCGCCTAATAATAAGTCGCAATGTTGTACCAAATTTGGCATTATTTCATTAGCATTTTTACCATATTTCCATAAAGTAGGTCTGTAATTTAAATCGGCAAAAATAGTCAATCCCATATTCTCCGCTACCACCAATGCTTCTTTACACAATTCAGCTAACTCCAATGAAAGCGAAGGTGTAATTCCGGACCAATGAAACCAATCGGCATCCTTGAATATGGATTCCCAATCAATCATTCCTTTTCTTAGCGTCGAAAATGAAGACTCTTCTCTGTCATAAACCACTTTTCCCGGTCTCTCCGACGCACCTTGTTCAAAATAATATATTCCAAGTCTTTTGCCTTGAGTAAATGCTATGGGCTCTACGCCAAAAGAGCGTAACATACTCAATGAAGATTCGCCTAATTCGTTTGAAGGCACAGCAGTAATAAATGTTACAGGAAGACCAAATTTGGCCAAAGAAGCAGCAACATTGGCTTCGGCGCAACCGTAATACAAATCAAACGAGGTTGCTTGAGTCAATCGTAAATGACTTGGCGGCGAAAGCCTTAGTAATATTTCTCCAAAAGTTACAATTCTTTTTGACATATCTCTGTAATTTTCGTGTGCGTACACGAGCGATACAAATATATAAAAAAAATGAAGTCAAACAGAAAATTAAATGAAAAATTAAAATAATTATAAAAGACAAAAAAAAGTATAATTTTACATCGTCAAATATTTAAAAACTCGAATCATTATTACAATAAAAAAAATAGCCGAAATTGCTAATGTTTCCGTAGGAACAGTAGATAGAATTATTCATAATCGTGGACAGGTAACGGAAGAAAATATCGCCAAAGTTCAGACGATTATCAAAGAGTACGGTTATAAAAAAAATATTTTCGCCAGCAATTTAGCCTTCAACAAGAAATTTAAATTTGCTGTTTTTCTTCCCAAAAACAAAAATGTCGAATATTGGCAAGCACCAATTGTAGGCATATCGAAAGCCGCAGAAGAATTGGCTAATTTTGGTGTTTCTATTGACTACCTCTATTTTGATTACAATATCTCTTCTTTCAAAAAAACGGCAGCCAAAGTATTAAAATTAGATTATGATGGGCTGTTATTTGCCCCAATTTTTTATGAGGAATCGGTTTCTTTTTTGACAGAATACAAGAAGAAAAACACTCCAATTGTTATGATTGACTCGAACCTTCCAGAAATTGAAGAAGTTGCCTATATTGGTCAAGATTCTTATCAAAGTGGTTATCTGGGCGGGAAATTAATAAGTTATGGCATCAAAAACGATAGTAATGTTTTGATTTTAAAAATTACCAGAAATGTAGAAAGCACCTCAAGAACGAATGTTTTTTTGCAACGTATCAAAGGTTTTTATGCCTTTTTTAAAGA
>DAORUG010000232.1:0-3321 GCA_035433125.1 Flavobacterium sp. | reverse complement strand
GCGTATAGCAATTACAGCATCGAAGACACGGCTTTTATCGTTCGGTCAAATAAACGAGCCAATCAATATAATGAGCAAATCCGCTCGAAAATTCTCGATAAAGAAAACGAATTATCCACGGGAGATTTTTTGATGGTCGTCAAGAACAATTATTTCTGGCTCAAAGATTCTGATGAAGCTGGTTTTATTGCCAATGGTGATATTATAGAGGTTTTGGAAATTTTTAAAATCCAAGAATTATACAGTTTCAAATTTGCCAAAGTGAAAATACGAATGGTCGATTATCCGAACCAGATTCCATTTGAAACCGTTCTATTATTAGATACGATAAAAAGTGAATCACCGTCCTTGACTTACGAAGAATCCAACCGATTGTACCAGGAAGTTTTGAAAGATTACGAAGGCGAAACCAAGTTCAAACAATTCCAAAAAGTGAAAGCCAACGAATATTTCAACGGCCTGCAAGTCAAATTTTCGTATGCGATAACTTGTCACAAATCGCAAGGAGGGCAGTGGAATACGGTTTTTGTCGAGCAACCGTATTTGCCAGACGGCATCAACAGGGATTATATTCGATGGCTGTACACGGCTATGACGAGAGCCAAAAATAAATTATATTTGATAGGATTTAAGGACGAGAGTTTTGTGGAATGATTATTTTAAAATTAAACCATTAAGAAAATTAAGTTTCATTAAGCATAAATACCAAAACCTTAATAACCTTAATGTTCTTAATGGTTAAAATAAATACTTTTGTTATGAACACACTAAACGACTTACATAAAATTTCAGGCACTTTTTCGAACACCGAAAAGATGCCGGTTTTATTTCTAGGACACGGAAGCCCGATGAACGCCATCGAGGAAAATCAGTTTGTTACTGGTTTTCGAAACTTGGCTAAAACATTGCCAAAACCCAATGCTATTTTGTGCATTTCGGCGCATTGGTTTACCAATGGGACCAAGATCACCGCGATGGAAATGCCCAGAACCATTCACGATTTTGGAGGTTTTCCGCAAGCCTTGTTCGAAGTACAATATACTGCGAAAGGAAGTCCGGAATTGGCAATGGAAACGAAGGAATTACTAAAACCTATTGACGTCGAACTGGACGAACATTGGGGTTTAGATCACGGAGCTTGGAGTGTAATTAAACATTTGTATCCCGAAGCCAATGTTCCTGTAATTCAGTTGAGTATTGATTACACCAAATCGCCGCAATATCATTTTGAATTGGTCAAAAAATTAAGCGATTTACGCCGAAAAGGAATCCTGATCATTGGCAGCGGAAATATCGTTCATAATTTGCGATTGGTCGATTTTCCTAATTTTGACAAAGACAATTACGGTTATGATTGGGCAATTGAAGCTCGAGAAACTGTAAACAATTATTTGTTGGACGGCAATTTCCAACCGCTTATTGATTACGAAAAACAAAGCAAGGCTTTACAAATAGCGATTCCCACGCCAGACCATTATTTGCCTTTGATTTATACTTTAGGATTAAAAGACAAAACCGAAGAACTGAGCTTGTTCAATGACAAATTAGTGGCGGGTTCGTTGAGTATGACTTCGGTGAAGATTATGTAGATTGGTTTTGTGGGAAAATGGTATATTTGAGGATTATTAAATAATTGAAAAATGAATTATAGGATAGGAATTAGTATAGATGGAAAAAATGTAGAAACATTATCTGATATTTTACCAAAAGATAAGGAATTAAAAATTCTTTTTATTGCAAAAACACCTGCAACATTAAGTGTTAAAGTTGGACATTATTTTCAAGGGCAACAAGGAACTATGTTTTGGAATATGTTAAAAAAATCTGGGATACTGAAAGTTAAACCAAATACTTATGACGATGAAAACCTACTAGATAATAAATTTGGCATTACTGATATTGTAAAAGTTCCTCGAGATTATGGAAATGAACCTTCAATTGAGGAATATAAAGAAGGACTTATAAAAATAAATGAAATAATAAATAAATTTCATTCTAAAATTTTAGTATTTGTTTACAAGGGTGTTTTGGACAATATACTGAAACATCAATTTAATATAAAACAGAAGTCCGATTATGGTTTTAATCCTCATTTAGACAAATTATTTGGATCTATTGTATTTGTATTTCCAATGCCCGGCACTCCTTGTAAAAAAGAAAATGCTGATTTATATATGAAAGAATTAAAAAAAATTGTATGAAATTTCCATTTTATTACGAAGTGCGTTTTAGTTTAATAGTATTTGATTTAGAAAATAATATTAAACGTGAATCTTTTAGTAAAAAAGTAGAAGGTGAAAATCCTGTAGAGGCAAGAAAAGTAGCCTTTGATTACTTCAATGAATATCTATCGTATTTAATCGAATTACATAGAGTCAAAAAAGTAAAAGGCAACTATGAAATAACTCAACCTTCATTTATTTCAGAAATATTGGACAGCGCACCTTTATATAAGGAGGGAACAGACACATTTGAGGAATACTGGGAAAAAAGAAGAGAACATTCTAAATTGATCAATAAATTAGATAATTTTACTTTCAGAGAAGAAATCTCCATATTTTTAGTGGTTACTGATGAAATCATTGCTCGGGATGTTTTAGAAGCGTCCGAAAATGATGAAAATATAGAAATGGAATTTGAAATATATAAAGTGGCATCTTATGAGATAGATAAACAAAGTTTAGTAGATAATTTGGAATTTTACGAACACAAATTATATAAACATTTTAAAATTGACATTTCAAGTATAGAAAAGACTGTATATCATTATGGAGTGGACTTTGGAGAGTCTGGAGAAGATATTGAAAGTGGAGCAAAACGCAAAATACTTGATACGCCTTATGAATGGGATACTTTAGAGGATTATAACGAAATTATGCTAAGTGTTGAAAAAGAAGAATCTTCTAATGACTTAGATATCGAAACTGTAATTAGCAGAGGAGAAAGCCACCAAGTAGAGTTTAAACCATCTCTACTTTATGATTTTAATACTCAAAGAGCTCGTTATTTTGTAAAATATATTATTGCAAAAACTATTTGTAGTTTTCTTAATTCGAAAGGCGGTTTTTTATTTATAGGAGTTAGTGATAATGGAGATTTAAAAGGAATAGATCACGATTATTCTTTATTTGAAGGTAACAAACAGGATAAAATAAAATTAGAAGTTGATAGTCTTATTTCTTCATTTTTTGGAATTTCGAAAAAGCCATTAATTCAAGTGTTTATAGAGAGGGTTAAGGAAATTGATTTGTTAGTTATTTGTGTAGAAGAAAGTTCTAAACCAGTATTTTTAAAGAAAATGAATAAAGTAGACGGAAAGAC
>DAORUG010000231.1:0-3365 GCA_035433125.1 Flavobacterium sp. | reverse complement strand
AATGTTTGTACCTTAGATGTGGTTAATTTCCGTTTTAAACCGATGCCAGAATAGCTTCTATCTTATCCAATTCCGCTTGCGTAAAATCGATATTCTCCAACGCATCAATATTGTTTTGCAATTGTCCCACAGAACTGGCACCAATCAAGACTGAGGTAATTCTGTTGTCTTTGAGCAACCAAGCCAACGCCATTTGAGCCAAAGATTGGTTTCTACTTTGTGCGATGTCATTCAACGCCACGATTATCTTAATTTTTTCTTCGGTAATATGTTCTGGTTTCAAAAATTCTGCTTTGGAGGCTCTTGAATTTTCGGGAATTCCTTTTAAGTATCTATCTGTCAAAAGTCCTTGTGCCAATGGCGAAAAGGCGATGCAACCAATTCCTTTTTCTCCCAACACATCCAGCAAACCTTCTTCGGGCGTGCGAACAAACATCGAATATTTCACTTGATGAATCAAGCAAGGTGTTCCTAATTGTTTTAGAATGGCTGAAGCTTCGGCTGTTTGCTCTGGTGGATAATTTGAAATTCCAGCATACAAAGCTTTCCCGCTTCGAACGGCATAATCCAAAGCCGTCATCGTTTCTTCCAAAGGTGTTTCAGGGTCAAAACGGTGCGAATAGAAAATATCCACATAGTCCAAATCCATTCGTTTCAAACTTTGATCCAAACTTGACAATAAATATTTTCGGGAACCCCAATCGCCATAAGGGCCATCCCACATCGTGTAACCGGCTTTGGTCGAAACCACGATTTCATCACGCAGATTTCCTTGAAAATTATTTTTGAGGATTTTACCAAAATTAGTCTCCGCCGAACCTGGAATCGGGCCGTAATTGTTGGCTAAATCAAAATGGGTGATTCCTTTGTCGAAAGCCGCTTTGGCAATACTTTCGGCATTTTCGAATGAATCAACCGAACCGAAGTTATGCCATAATCCCAAGGAAATTTGCGGCAATTTCAAACCACTTTTTCCACATCTATTATATTCCATTTGTTTAATTTAAAAGGTTTAAATATAAAACACGAATTTCACGAATTTTCACCAATTAATTAGTGCAAATCCGTGAAATTCGTGTTCTTTTTTTTATTTCAACTCAAAACCACTTTCCAAACCTTTGTCAGAGCTTCCTCCTACCATAATTTTGAAAGTTCCCGGTTCTACCAAATAATTACCATCATTGTCATAGAAACCTAGTTCTTTTTCGGTCAAAGTTAGAGTAACCGTTTTGGTTTCGCCTTTTTTCAATTCGATTAATTCAAAGCCTTTCAGCTCTTTTACTGGTCGTGCTAAACTGGCAAATTCATCGTGAATGTACAATTGAACCACTTCTTTTCCGTCATAATTTCCGGAATTGGTCACCTCAACCGAAACTTTTACAGCCTCACCTTTGGCGAAAGCCGTTTTGTTGATTTTTAAATTTTTATAATCGAAGGTGGTATAACTCAATCCGAATCCAAAAGGGAATTGTGGTGTTTTTTCAACATCAGTATAATGCGACCAAAACACATTATTATCGGTCATATTTGGTCTTCCTGTACTGTAGTTGTTGTAATAAATTGGACATTGACCTACATTTCTTGGGAAAGACATTGGCAGTTTTCCACTCGGGTTATAATCGCCATACAACACTTGAGCAACTGCATTTCCAGCTTGGGTTCCTAGTTGCCAAGCTTCGACAATAGTTGGAATATTTTTGGCAGCCCAAGGCAAAGCCAATGGACGCCCATTGTTTAAAACTAAAACTATATTGGGATTCACTTTATAAATTTCCTCCAATAATTCTTGTTGCAATCCAGGTAAATCAAGATTAGTTCTGCTTCTCGCTTCGCCTGTCTGAAAACCATTTTCACCTAAAACCATAACCACTACATCGGCATTTGCAGCTACTTTTTTGGCAGCATCAAAACCACTTCTGTCAGTTGTATTAAAAACCAATTCGTTGAGGAAAGTTGCTTTTTCGATAGTTAAATCTGCTCCTTTTTCGTAGGTTAATTTGTTGTCTTTGTATTGTTGCATTCCTTCTAAAACAGAAACGGCTGAGTTATCATCGGCTGCTAATCTCCAACTTCCCAATGGGCTATTTTTATCATTTGCCAAAGCGCCTATCAAAGCTATTTTTTGTCCTGATTTTTTTAGAGGCAATAAATTCTTATCGTTCTTTAGCAAAACAATAGATTTTTTTGCCATATCCAAAACCCCATCGTTATTGGCTTTGCTCCCAATAATTGCTTTTTCTCTGGCTTCGTCACAGTATTTATAAGGGTCGTCAAATAAACCCAATTCAAATTTTACACGAAGAATTCTGCGAGCAGCATCATCAATCAAAGACACATTTACTTTTCCGTCCTTAACAAGTTGAACTAAATCATTGACATAATTATATGATTCCATATCCATATCCGAGCCCGCTTTTACGGCTTTTTCAGCAGCTTCTTTTCCATCTTTGGCATAACCGTGTGTAATCATTTCTTTAATAGAACCCCAATCGGTAACAACAAATCCATCAAATTTCCATTTTCCTTTTAGAATGTCTCTTTGCAAAAAGCTACTTGCAGTTGCAGGAACACCATTCAAAATATTAAAAGAATTCATAAAAGTTCGTATTCCCGCTTCCTCCGCAGCCTCAAATGGGGGTAAAACGGTATTAAATAATGTTGAATTACTCATATCGACTGTGTTGTAATCTCTTCCTGCTTCGGCAAAACCATAAGCAGCAAAATGTTTTGCGCAAGCCGCAATCGTATTTACTTTGGACAAATCAGCTTTTGTATCTCCTTGAAAACCTTTTACTCTGGCTGTTGCAATTTTGCTTCCAAGATAAGGATCTTCTCCAGCACCTTCCATCACTCTTCCCCAGCGGGCATCTCTAAAAATGTCGACCATTGGAGCAAAAGTCCAGTTGATTCCTGATGCTGATGCTTCGTCTGCAGCAATTTGAGCAGATTTTTTGATGGCTTCCAAATCCCAACTTGCAGCCTCAGCCAACGGAATTGGACTCAAAGTTTTATATCCGTGAATCACATCGAAACCAATAATTAAAGGAATTCCCAAACGGGTTTCCTCAACGGCAATCTTTTGGACTGCTCGCACTTGTTTTACTCCACGAACCGAAAGCATAGAACCCACCCAGCCATCACGCAAATGTTTGTATTTCAATTCGGCATTTCCTCCTTTTGGCGCAGGACCAGTTACTTCCCAAAAACCGTTGTATTGGTTCATTTGCCCCACCTTTTCTTCGAGTGTCATTTGTTTCATCAACAAATCTATTCGTTCTTCGGTTGGTTTTGTTTTGTCTAAATGTGGTTTTTTTTGCGCATTTATGGAACCAAATGCAATTAGAAAGAAGATTCCAGAGAAAATT
>DAORUG010000230.1:0-3394 GCA_035433125.1 Flavobacterium sp. | reverse complement strand
GAGGTCTAACTTATGTTTTTACTATAATAGTAGCATTGGTTTATTCAGTATTATTTGATTGGATTAGCTCTTATTTTCAAGATGAAAGCAATAGAACAAGATGTCATTTTCCCTTAATTATATTCCCGATTTTTTTCTCTCCTATAATTATTTTTCTACAATATTATTTCAATAAAATTATCCTTTGGGATGATAATGATTAAATTTAGAGTAGTACAAAAGCTCTAAAAACCCAAAAAAAAACCCTCTCGATAAATTATCCAAGAGGGCTTTGTTCTTTTATCTTAAAAACCATTCAAGGTTTAAATTATAACATAAAATTAGTCACCAAAACCTATTCCAACACCTTTAGCTGTTTTTACTAAATCGCAAATTGGATCTACTAATTTTGGATTATCGATAGCGTCTTTGAATGGAACCGAAATAATATCCGGATGACGATAAGCTGCCATTTCACCAAATTTGCCTTCCAACACCATTTCGAAAGCTTTCACTCCAAATTGTGTCGCCAAAATTCTATCATAAGCAATTGGACTACCACCTCTTTGTAAATGCCCTAGTACTGTTTCACGCATATCAGGTTCAAAACCCATAGCTTTTAAATCATTTACTAATTTACGGGCAACTCCACCCAATCGAAGGTTTTCATAACCAATTTCATCGCTTTTTTCGGATAATAGCGTTCCCCCTTTTGGCATTGCGCCTTCGGCGATTACTACAATAGCATTTCCTTTTCCTTTACTGTTGTAACGGCTTTCCAATTTTTTGGCAACAGCCTCAATATCATAAGGGATTTCAGGAATCAGACATACCTCTGCTCCACCAGCTATGGCAGCATTCAAGGCAATCCAACCCGCATTTCTACCCATAACTTCCAGAACCAAAACACGATTGTGACTTGCTGCTGTTGTTACTAATTTATCAACCGCTTCAGTAGCAGTATGAACCGCTGTTTGAAATCCAAAAGTAAAATCGGTTGCTGATAAATCATTGTCAATGGTTTTTGGAACACCAATAATATTCAATCCTTTTTCAAAAAGTTGTTGTGAAATTCTTTGAGAACCGTCGCCACCAATACTAATTACGGCTTCAACTCCCAAATGTTGCAATTTGCGAATCATTTCATCGGAGCGATCCACAGACCCCCAAGTTCCGTCTTGATTTTTTATTGGCCAAGCAAACGGCCCCCCTTTATTGGTTGTACCAATAATAGTACCGCCATCTACGTGAATACCCGCAACTGTTTTTTCGTCTAATATCATTATTTCGGTTGGTTCACGAAGAATTCCATCAAAGGATTGAATACTTCCTATAACTTCCCAATCTTTTTCTTGTGCGGCTCTTTTTACAATCGCTCTAATTACGGCATTTAATCCAGGGCAATCTCCCCCACCTGTGGCTACTAATACTCTTTTCATTCTATATTTTTAAATTAATTTTAATGTTTAAACGCTTAATGCGACGGTAAATGTATTAAAAAATAAAGTGCTTAAAAATGATTTATATCAGGTCGAATGCATTTTTTTTACGAATCTGGCATAAAAATTAGAACAAATAATTAGACTAAAAAGTGAAAAGCTGATGAAATTCTTGACCTATTTCTACCACAATAGCAACAACTATTCCTCTTCCTCGCTGGTATGTGTCTTCGAGTAACCTCTCCATTTTTCGATACAATCCTGAAAATCCTGTGGCAATTCGGTGTCAAAACGCATATATTCTCCCGTTGTAGGATGCATAAAACCAAGTGTTTTAGCGTGCAAAGCCTGACGAGGCAAAGCTTTGAAACAGTTTTCTATGAATTGTTTGTATTTGGTAAACGTAGTTCCTTTCAAAATTAAATCACCACCATATCGTGCATCGTTAAAAAGTGGATGTCCAATATGTTTCATATGAACTCGAATTTGGTGTGTTCTTCCCGTTTCGAGAATGCAGGATACCAAAGTCACATAACCAAAACGCTCTAAAACTTTGTAATGTGTCACAGCTGGTTTTCCAATTTCTGGATCGGCAAAAACCGCCATTTGCATTCTATCTTTTACGTGGCGGGCAATGTTGCCTTCAATCGTTCCTTCGTCGGCAATGACATTTCCCCACACTAAGGCGATGTATTCTCTTTCGGTGGTTTTGGCTTCAAATTGTTTGGCAAGATGTGTCATTGCGGCTTCAGTTTTGGCAATCACCAAAAGTCCCGAAGTATCTTTGTCAATTCGGTGGACTAATCCTGGACGCTCGCTGCTGTTCATTGGCAAATTCTCAAAATGAAACGCCAAAGCATTCACCAAAGTCCCTGTATAATTACCGTGACCGGGATGAACGACAAAATCGGGTGGTTTGTTTACGAGCAAAAGCGCATCGTCTTCATAAACTATATCTAGCGGAATATCTTCAGGGTCAACTCTATTTTCAAACGGTGGATGCGACAACATAATGCGAATCACATCAAAAGGTTTTACCTTATAATTCGATTTTACGGGAATATCATTTACATAAATATCGCCGCCAGTAGCTGCATTTTGAATTTTATTTCGAGTTGCATTCGGAATCATATTCATCAAATACTTGTCGATTCTCAAAAGCAATTGCCCTTTGGGAACGTCAAATCTATAATGTTCAAATAATTCGTCTTCTAAATCTTCTGTAGGTTCAATATTACTGTTCATTTGCTGGCATTTCCTCTATTGGTATGGCTGTACTATCCACTTCTTCTACATAACTTTCCTTGCCATCACCTAAAACCAAATCGATTTTAGAAGCTCTCAAAACGCGGTCGCCTGCTTTCACGTTTCTTCCTTTGAAACGCATTTCGAGAACCATATCTTTACCAAGATTCGGAATGTACGTAATCGTTCCTTCTTCAAGTCCCAAAGCCTTCAAGGTTGGCACCGCTTCACGATAGGTTTTATCAATCAAATCAGGAATTTTAACTGAAGAAAATCCCGAAGCATTGATTTTTATATATACTTTTCTACCTTCTTTCACTTTGGCTCCCGGCAACGGATCCTGCTCGACCACACTGTATTTTGGATAATCACTATTGTAATCCACACTGTCCAACAGCACATAATCCAAATCCAATTCGTCCAGTTTGTCTTCCACTTGTTCCTCGGTCAATTTGGCTAAATTCGGAACTGTAATTTCGTGACCATGATCGGTGGTGAAAGTCAACCAATGCATAAACAAATAGGTTAAAACAGCAATAATAATAAGAGCGACTGTTACCTGTCCAAAAAACACGCGACTAGTAAGATATTTACGTAAACTCATAAATTTATTTTTATAAGTCACAAAGATAAACCTATTTCGTTTGAAAAAAAATTCTAATTTTGTTTAATAGTAATTGTCATCCTGAGGTATAATTTTTATTCTAAAAAAAGCAATATAAAATGACGTT
>DAORUG010000229.1:0-3414 GCA_035433125.1 Flavobacterium sp. | reverse complement strand
TATACTCAGCTTGAGCAAAGGTTTCGTGTTTGTTAGATTCTGGTTTAATTCTATTTTCAGACATTTTTTATTTTTTTAAAAGATTACTCCTTTGTGTTTTGAGGTTCGGCTGCATCTTCAAACGGGAAATCACGTTTCACTGGTGGCAAATAATACACCCTTGGTTTTGTTCCCAATTCTTCAAATTGGCGATATCCGGCTCTGTCTTGCAATAATTTTTTTAATCTAACTGTATCTTCTCCGTTAGTTACCACATCTTCTAATTCATCACCGTGATAAATAGCACCGTTTGGACATTCAATAACACAAGCTGGCAATAATCCTTGTGCTGAACGATCGGTACAGAAATCACATTTTGCAACGGTTCCTTCTTGAGCATAAGGCGTTGTACAATGGTTTGGATCGGATGTATCGTTTTTATGTTCTTCACTATATTTTACTTGTTCAGGTCTTCCAAAATTGAAGGTACGAGCTGAATATGGACAAGCAGCGATACAGAATTTACATCCTATACAACGTTCGTAATCCATAGCCACTATTCCATCAGAACGCTTGAATGTAGCATCTACAGGACAAACTTTTGTACAAGGAGGATTATCGCAATGGTAACACATCGTTGGAAACCAATAAGGAGATTCTAAAGGTGAATTTTGCATTTTTTTCACCTTAATATATTCTACTGGTGCTAAAACATTATGTGCTTTTTGGCAACCTGTGATACATTTTCTCTCATTGGCACATTTGCCTAAATCGATTACTCTAATGAATTTCTTTCCTTCCACTCCTTGACGAAGTTCAGCTTTAGAGAAATCATCATCAGATGCATGATGCTCCACAAGTGAACTATCAACTTCAACTAATTTTCCATCTGCAGTAAGTACTTTGACTTTTTTACCAGTAGTTTTAGGGCTTTCGTCAGTAACGGCGCTTGCAATTGCGGTTCCTGCCAAAGCAATTCCTCCTAAAGCACCAAGCTTTAGAAAATTCCTTCTGGATGAATTGTTATTTTCTTTTTCCATATTGTTTATATATTACTTTTAGAAACTCGTTAAAAAAATAAACTGCTCGTTAAGTATAAATGTATTACTTCGTAAATTTCTATTTATTCTATCTAAATTTCAATGATAAATATCATACTTTAATTTTTTCAACCCATTCTTAAATACTAAAAAACAATGAGTTAAATACCAAATTCAAAACACGACTAAAAACTCCCTTTTATTAAAGTAGAAAAAGAGGTAAACTTATCCTTTTAAGGAATTAGAAACCTCTTTTTTTTATTTGAATTTATTTCCATTGCAGCTTTCTACAAATGGTTGATTAGAATATTACCAAGTTCTTCCTATGTTAAATCCAATGGCAAAATCACCTTGGAAAAAGTCATTTTGATTGAACATATTGCTGGTTTGATTTATAATTCCTCTGTAATTGCTTACGAAAATTTGAAAGGTATGTCCAACAGTCGAAAATTCTGTTCCAATTGAAAATCCAGATTTAGGCAAATCCTCTTGAGAGCTTATTGGCTGATTTACGTCTAATAGAATAGAGATTCCTGATGAAACTTTGGCGCGACCTCCAAACTGAAGGGCAAATAAATCATTATACATTCCAGCTTCGACTACATTGTAATGAGAATAACTTGGTCCAATTTGCAATGAAAACATTTTACTCAAACGTTTCGCAATTATGATTTGGTTATAAAAAGACCAACGATCTGATGTGTGGTAGAAATTCTCTTTTGGCAAAGCACTTAGCGAAGCATTTCCATAATACGTAACACTCACCGGCATTTTTCCATTTACTGTTTGGCGTAAAATAGCGCCTTTCAGACTAAAATCTTGCAGTCTAAAATCTTTGGTAGTTCCATATCCAACAGTAATTCTATCGGTAATTGAATAATTTACGGCTAAACGTATGTTGGCTGGTGCCCAAATCCCAATTAAATCATTCGTTCCTGTCACGAGACCAAAACGGTGATTCATAATCATTTCGATAGTACCTTTTGAATACACACGATTGGTTTGGCTTTCGATTAATGAAGTACTTTCGAAAGCGGCTCGCTCTAGTTCTACTTCAACAACTGGTGCAACGCTGTCTACGACAACGGCGGTGGTGTCTTTTTGCTCCTGTGCCATTAACATCGTTGGCAAAGCAAACACAACTATAAATAGTGTTTTTAATAATTTCATGATTTTCAATTTATAGTTAATTTTTAAGCGCTCCATCGTTGATCCACTTATCTACCAATGCAACTTTTGAATCACTCCATTTTCCTACAGTTGGCATAATTGCTGCTCCATCTCCAACAAGGGATTTATGAAGGCTACTACCTGCGGCATTTCCCGGAATAACATATTTGTTATTTGCTGTCAATTCATTATAAGAATTCGCTGAAGTCAAATCTAGAGGTATAGAAGCTCCCGTTTTATGACAACTAACACAATCTTGATCCCATAATGGCTGAATATCTTTTGAGTAAGAAACTACATCCGGAATTGGAATAACAGCCTCTGGTGGCATTTCGTCATAATAACAGGATGTAGCCATCAAACTCACTATTATCATCATTAAGTATTGAAATATTTTTTTCATCTTTTATTTTTTAATTGAATAATTGCTATAAAGTCTTATTCAACAATTTTCATTGTCAAAAGATTTAAAGTTCTGTGAGCAATTGCTAAAGAATAGTAACAAAATTGCTTTTCTTTAGTACTGTAAAATAAATACCTCTGGGATGAACCCAGAGGTATTCTGTTTTTTATTTTAAAGCTTCAATTGAGTTTTGAATTAATGCCATTGTGTAAGGAGGGTTGTGAACACCTTTACCTTCATCACCTGTTATTAATTTAAAATTCCAATAGGCTTGTACATATTTTAGAGGAAAATCTGTTCTTGATTGGTACCAGGTTCCAGGCTCTTCGGTACCTGATTTTGGGCTTGTTGGGAATGGCGTATTTGCATTAGCACTATCATAAGCTATTATACTTACACTGCTTCCGCTAACTTTGAAATATGCTGGTTTTGCTGCGAATGCTGCTACTAATTTAGCCACTTCTGCTTCAAATTTAGTGTGGAAACTAGCTAGTAAAGTTTCTGGTGCTGGGTGACAAGATACACAAGATTGGAAAGAAAGTTTCATAGTGTGTGAACCATTATCTACAGTTCCTGCTTTAGGTTTATCCATATGACATTGTACACAAGAAGCAGAAGTATAGTGTTTAGCAGTTTTTGAAGCTGGCAAACGGGTTGTTGTACCTTCTATATCAATACCATTGATTCCCATCCATAAATCTCCTTGTTCAGAAGCGTGAACACCAGTTCCTGTGTTAGAATAATTTTTGTAATAGGTAGTACCTGCAGGGTAAGGCCCCACTGCATCTGCTAATTTACGTTGTGACCAAAATCTATATAATG
>DAORUG010000228.1:0-3610 GCA_035433125.1 Flavobacterium sp. | reverse complement strand
ATATTAAAAAAAACTCCTGCAAAATCAGGAGTTTATTATTAATCGAGTTTGTTTTTTATATAATATTTGCCATCTAAATCTTCGTCAAAGTCGTCAATTTTTGCAGGTTTTGGTTTTGGTTTACTGGCTAAAGCTTTCTTTTTCCACATTTCAAATTTTTCAGCAGGCATCTTTTTTTTCATGATTTCAAGAACCTCTTTTTCAGATAACCCAAATTCTTTTTTGATAATTTCAAAAGGGTTTCTTTCCTCTAGGGCGAACGTAACAAGTTTTTCTGTTTGTTCCCAATTTAATTCTGTGCGGTTACTCTTCTTCATTAGGTGAAAATTAATTCAATTTTATTGTAATGGTTAGTTAATAAAAGATTTGTTTTTAAATCATTTACCAATATTAATAAAAAAAATAATTACTTTTTATCTAAAGCCAAATTTTTTTAAAGTTTTTAGCTGTTTTTTGGTGAACGGCTTTCTTGGAACGGTATTTTTAATAAATTCTTCAATCGATTGTGCTCTTCGGGATTCATATGCGTATCAATTCCATAAACGATATCTTCCTTTTTGAGATACATAAATGTACCAAAAATGCGATCCCAAACCGAGAAAATATTACCATAATTACTATCTGTGTAAGGCAATTTATAATGGTGATGTACTTTGTGCATATTGGGCGAAACGATGAAATAACTCAAAAAAGAGTCTAACTTTTCGGGAAGAGCAATATTAGCATGAGTAAATTGGGTAGAAACAACCGAAATGGTTTGGTACAAAAAAACCATCCACATTGGGCTTCCTACAACAATTACACCCAAGATGGTAAAGGCAAATCGAATCACGCTTTCGCCCGGATGATGCCTGTTTCCCGAAGTTGTATCAACCCAAGTATCGGTATGATGAATCAAGTGAAAACGCCATAGAAATTTGACTTTATGCTCAATTAAATGCACTAAATAAGCTCCAATAAAATCTAATAAAAGCAAACCTATTAAGGCATAAAGCCACAAAGGCATTTTTGGTAACCATTGTAAAACTCCAAAATTATTGGCAATTGTCCAATCGGAAGTGGCTAATAATAAAAAAGCTAAACTGAAATTGATAGCTATGGTTGTAAACGTCATAAAAAAGTTTATTCCTGCATGTTGCCATTTTTTATAACTAAAACTAAAAAGAGGGAAAGCATTTTCGATTAGCCAAAAAAGAGTAATTCCACCAACCAGAATTAAACTTCTGTGCGAAGACGGAATTGTAGAGAAATAAGCAATAATTTCGTTCATATTCAGCTATTTGATTTCAAATCTACTGATTTTTTTGAATATTCTATTCAATTACACGAAATGTTAGATTTATTCGTGAACCGATTGTTTTTGAGGTTTTCGGGATTTGATGCTTCCAGAAGTGCTGAGTTGTTCCTTTCATTAGCAACAAACTTCCGTGTTCTAGTAGAATATTTTGTTTTAGATTCGAAATTGTATTGTGCTTCAATTGAAAAATTCTTTCGGTTCCAAAACTGACTGAGGCTATTATTGGATTTGTACCCAATTCTTTTTCGTTGTCGGCGTGCCAACCGTTGCTGTCTTTTCCGTATCGATATAGATTAAGCAAAACTGTGGTGAAATTCGTTTCGGAAACACTTTCGACCCTTGATTTTATCTTTTGCAAAAGCGGATTCCAATGATGCGGTTGCATTTTGATATTCGAATAGGAATACGATTTTCCTTCATTACCGAACAAAGCGGTCAATCGCGGTTGTAGATGGGTTTTTCCAAATACCCGAATGTCATCTTGTTGCCAAGGAATATCAGAAGTTAATTGGTCAAAATGTATATCAGCCTCTTTTTTATTAAAAAAATGAGGATAATAAATGATTTCTGCGTCTTGCAAATTGAAAGTTATCGGTTCTGATTGAAAAAGTGAATTCATTGTACAAAAATAAAGAGAAAAACGAAGATTTTAACCTTTGTTTTTCTCTTTAAAATATAATTTAGAAAGTGACTAAGCTTCTGAAGTGTCTTGAAGGAAATTTTTATAAATTAAACCAGCAACAATGGCTCCCAATATTGGTGCCAACCAGAATAACCATAATTGTGACATATGTCCTGGTCCTACAAATATAGCTTGAGACAAAGAGCGAGCAGGATTTACAGAGGTATTAGTTATCGGAATACTGATTAAGTGGATTAAAGTCAGAGCCAATCCAATGGCAACTCCAGCGAATTTTCCGTTGGCAAATTTATCTGTTGCGCCAAGAATTACCAACAAGAAGAACATAGTTAATATAAATTCAGCAATAAAAGCAGCTTGCATTGTATAACCATCAGGAGAAAAAGCACCAAAACCATTGGATGCAAACGCACCAGCTTTAGTAGCGTCAATTGCAAATCCAGCTTTTCCGGAAGCAATTGCGAACAATGTTCCGGCAGCTGCAATAGCTCCAACGCATTGTGCAATAATATAAGGTACTAATTCCTTGGCAGAAAAACGACCGCCAGCCCATAATCCAAAAGAAACTGCGGGATTAAAATGTCCTCCGGAAATGTGCCCAACAGCATAAGCCATTGTCAAAACGGTTAAACCAAATGCAAGGGAAACTCCCGCAAATCCTATTCCGTAATCAGGAAATCCTGCTGCAAAAATGGCGCTACCGCAACCACCAAAAACCAACCAATACGTTCCAAAAAACTCTGCCAATAATTTTCTCATAATGTAATTTTTAGATTGTTAATACATACGAAGTTAGGTTAAATGTATTTTAAAATCAAAATATTTTGTTAATTTTTTTGAAAAACAACAGAATTTTAACTCAAAAATCGTTAATACTACTTAATCAACTGAGTTGGCTTTATGAGGAAAAGAATTTAATTAGTCCGAAAATGCTTTGTTAAATAAAAAATATTCACTCCTAATATGAAGGCATTTGAAATAATTATTGGCCATGAGGTCGCCAATAGAAAACCATAAACAACAAATAATAAGCAACCCGTCGAATTTATTATTCGTAAGGTGTTAATGTTTTTCATCAAAAATGAAATCATTAATACTAATGAAGCCAAATAGCCTACCCCTTCTGTCATTGAAATATCAAACATAATTTTTTGTTTTAGTGGAGGGCAAAAGTAAGGTATAGTTATGAGTTGAATGCTAGAATTCTCTGATTTTTTTAGAACAATCCTTCCAAGGCTTTGTTTTGTATTCCAATTTTGGAGGAATCAAAATTCAATTTGTTTTGCAAAAGGGAGGCATAAACACTTCTAAAATCAATTTGGTGTTTCAAATCGCCATTGTCTAAATCCGAGAGATTGGGATTGCTTCCAATGATTTTGCCACGATTATTTCCTCCAATAATAAACATTGGAGCAGCAGTTCCGTGGTCAGTTCCTCGTCCGTTGTCTTTTACACGACGGCCAAATTCAGAGAAAACTACAATGGTCACGTTTTGCAATTGTTGCGATTTTTTTAAATCTTCGTAGAAACTGTAAATCGCATCGTTGAGTTCTGTCAATTTATTTTTATGAATGGCCAATTGATTGTCGTGAGTATCAAAACCGCCCAGCGAAGTATAATACACCTTAGAATTCAGGTTTCCTTTTATCAATTTCGAAATCCATTCGAGGTTT
>DAORUG010000227.1:0-3743 GCA_035433125.1 Flavobacterium sp. | reverse complement strand
ACGATGGGTGAAAATGAGGTCGGGTCTGACTTCATCCTTTATCTGCTCAAAATAGAGAATTGCATTACTAAGCTGGGCTAAAACTTTTTTATGATCCATATTAATTGGCCAAATCAACTTTTTTGAATTCCTGTTCAGTTCGCTTTCCTTATTTTCCTGTTCTGTAGAAAGCCACTCTGCCTGTTTGCGAAAGTAAAAGGACAAAATATCATCTCTGAACAAATCATCCATAGTGCGGTAATACTGTACTTCACCATTTTTGTACTTCAGCTTTTTGGAGAGATCCCGTGCTTGTTTAGTTGCAATAAGTCCCTTTTTAAATTCCATACTATGATTAGAGAACCTTGCAAACTCATTTAACCAAAGCACTTTTTGTTGGTCTTGAGCACTATGTTTCAACAGGAGTTTTTGTACACTATCGGCTTTGATTCTATACTTGTCAATGTTTTCCTGCGCATAGCAAAATTGAATCGTAACAAACAACTGCAAGAATAGGATTTTAAATGATTTCATAAACTATATTTTAAATATTGGCAATTGAATAATAAACTCGGAGTCTTCACCTCCTTTGGTTTCTACAACTAACTCTCCACCGTGTGCTTTTACAATACCTTTAGTAAGGATTTTTCTTCGGGAAGTAATTTTTTAGGATGCTGAATAAAATTTAAAATGGTTTGCAGGTGTTGATTCATTTATTTTTCTTTTTAAAATCACAGAACAAGTTGTGCAATTTTGCATTTTTAGCTTTCCATTGAAGGTTATGACAAGTTTTTACATTTGAAAAATGGCATAGATTTAAAAAAAAATCTGAAACCAAATTTACTCTGGTAATAAAATCCGTAAATAATAAAAGAATGGGGCAAGATAAATAATTGAAAAAAATAACAGATTTTATACTATATCAATTATTGAATTGAAAATTAAATGAAAAATTATGATAAAAATCATTTTTAATCAACAATATTTCTATATTGAAAATTTATAAAATCTTCGAAATTATATTGAAACTAGAATATAAAACCTAAAAAAATCTATAACAGAGTTCCATATAGATTTATGCACTTTTTAAAAAGCATTGGGGCGAAATCATAAGAATACTTTTTCCACGAGAACATAAAAAAGTTCGAGAAATCTCTTCAAGAAAACTAACGATTAACCTATTTTTTACACTAATTTTGCAACATCGAATAGTTAAAACATCAAATAAAAAACAAAATTATGGGATTTTTTTCAGCCTTAATAGGCAACGCAGGAGCAGTAAGCCAAGAAAGTTTAGTAAAAGATTATGGTAAATTATTAATCGAAGGCGAAGAAATTGAGTTGGGTTTCAAACTCATTCGCGATGTATTTATCTTCACCACCAAGCGTTTAATTTTGATAGAAAAACAAGGTTTAACTGCCAGCAAGATTGAATACAAATCCATTACATATAAAAGCATCTCCAGATTTAGTGTTGAAACAGCAGGCACTTTCGACTTGGAAGCGGAACTTAAAATTTGGGCTTCTAGTGAAACTCATCCAAGTATTGTGAAGCAATTTAATAAATCAGTGAATGTTTATGACGTTCATATGGTTTTGGCGTCGCATGTTTTGGCGTAAATTAATTGCCAAATTCTTTTCACCAAATTCGAACCATTTTACATCTGATTGTAAATATTTTTAACAATCTCAGCAGCATATTTACTGGATATTTTTTTTATAAAAGAAGGAAAATCAATGTGTGCGGTCTCGTCTGCAACGTCTGAAATGGTTCGAATAATACTGAAGGGAATTTCATATTCATAACAAACTTGGGCTACTGCAGCTCCTTCCATTTCTACGCAAAGTACATTTGGTAATTGTGAATTTAGGTTTTGTTTTTGTAAATTAGTAGAGAAAAATTGGTCACCACTGGCAATATCTCCTATGAATAACTTTGGTTGCGAAATATTAAATTCAACCAAATCGCGTTCCCCAATAACCGAATCCAAACTTTTATTTTCAAACACTTTATTTATAGCTTTGGAAGCAATATTTAAATGGGTCGAATCCGTTTCAAAATAAGTCTTGGAGAGCAATGGGATTTCATATTGCTTCATCAACGGTCTTGCATCCATATCGTGCTGAATTAATCTTTTACCCAAAACGATGTCACCAATTTTCAGGTCTGAATTTATAGCGCCAGCAACTCCTGTAAAAAGCAATTCGGTTATTTTAAATTCGTGAATCAAGGTAGTTGCCGTGGTTGCAGCAGCAACTTTTCCCCATCTCGAAAAAACCACAACCGTTTCTATTCCGTTGATTTGACCCGAAAAATAAGTTCGTTTCCCCATTGAAATGGTAACACAATTCGATAGCAAAGCCACCACTCCTTCGATTTCTTCGGGCATCGCCCCCATAATTCCAATAACTCTATTTTTCATTTGCAATTTTTAAATATTCAAATGACAAAGATTATAAAATTTATGGTATAAAATTCACCTTCTAATATTGTTTTACATTATAATTCCGCAGAAATTCCCGTGTTTTCAATCCTGATTCTTTCAAATCATCGTCTTTCCATTTGCCTTCCGATTTTGCGGATTTTTTGAGCATCGAACAGGTTTCGTCCTTGTCGGAAATGGACCAAGTAATCCAGCTTATTTTTCGCTCTTCCATCCAATCGATGTATTCTTGCCAGGATTTATAATCCATTGGACCGTTGCCCGTGGCTTCCATTCCTGCCGATTCGGAGACAAAAATAGGCAAACCACTTTTTAGGGCTTCGTCTGTCCTGTCTCGAAGTTCTTTTTTGTGAGTTGCAGCATAAAAGTGCATCGTGTACATCAAATTATCATAGCCTTTTATTGGGTCGGCAGCCGGAAGATGAACATGTTGATCCCAATGTGGCGAACCTACCAAAATAATATTATCGGGGTCATTGGCACGAATCACCTTGATTATAGCTTCGGAATAGGCTTTTACTTCAGACCAAGTTTCATTGTCGGGTTCGTTGAAAACCTCGTAAATCACGTTGGGATATTTGCCAAATTTCTTGGAGATTTCGTCAAAATAGACTGTCGCTTCCTTCAAATTGATGTTGTGGCTGTGCCAATCGATGATGACATAAATATCCGAGTTGATGGCTCCTTTTATGACTGCTTCGATTTTGTCTTTGGAAAATTCGGGTTCCTTCATATAAGAATGCGCCCCTGCTTCGATACCCATTGCCGCACGAACCACATTACATTTAAAATCTTTGGCCAGCCAGCCGACTGCTTTTTTATTATAAAATCTGGGCCACATACTATGCCAACCCAAACTGACTCCTCTCAAAACAATTGGGTTTTGGTTTTTATCGACCAACTGCGTTCCTTTTACAGAAAGTTGCCCGTGTTTTTTGACGAATTGTGCTTTTACCACACTACAACTGAAAGCGAGAAAAAGAACTATAATTTTAGATTGGAAGTTCATCTCTTTTAGTTTTAAGGAATTAATTTCAAAGTAATTACATCATGAGCAACAATATCGGCAGTGAAATTCTTTTTGGTTGTTCCTGCTTCTTTGTTTTTCCAAAGGTCTTTTATTTTGAAAATAGTTTTATTAAAATCGGCTTCATAACCAAAATCAGCATCCTTGATTGGGTTTTTCTTCCAATCGAAATTGATTTTTTTAGGCAGTTCGGTTCTGTTCAGGAAAGTGATTGCCCAAGCACCATCCGACAAAGGTTTTACCCAAACTTCCACTCCGTCTTCTACTGTTAATTTGAACCCTTGAATTCCCAA
>DAORUG010000226.1:0-3749 GCA_035433125.1 Flavobacterium sp. | reverse complement strand
ACACGATTTTATCAATCTTTTGAACAATCATTTCAACCAACCGCAACACGTTTTGTGCGGTCATAATGCCAAGGAATTCGACATTCCGTTTATCGCCCGCCGAATGATCATTAACAACATTGCCATTCCCAACAAACTCAATCTTTTTGGCAAAAAACCTTGGGAAATCCCACATTTAGACACTTTGGAATTGTGGAAATTTGGAGATTACAAACATTTTACTTCCCTGAAATTAATGTGCAAAGTACTAGGAATCCCTTCTCCAAAAGGCGATATCGACGGCAGTCAGGTAGGTCACGTTTATTATGTGGACAAAAACATTGACAGAATTGTAACTTATTGTGAAAAAGACACGATTGCCGTGGCACAAATTTTCCTCCGACTTCGACGCGAAGATTTGTTGATAGAGGAAGAGATTATTCACGTTTAGAACAATTTCAATATCAAAATTCAATGGCAATTTCAATTTGAAATTCTTTTATTGATATTGACATTGATATTGCATTTGACATTGATTTATTACATTTACAAAAATTATAAATTATGGTATTGAGTAGATTTTGGTTGGTGATTTTCATTTCTTCAATTGTATTTGTGATTTTCAGTTTGTTTTCTGGCAACAGTTATACAATTGATAATGTCTTAAACGGAAAAAAAGACGATCCTATTTTAATTTCAGAAAAATATATCGATCAGATTCCTACTTTTATAAAAGACAGCATCAACAAATCGGATGAAAAAACATTTATTATCAATAGAGATACTTTAAATGCTGATACTACTTATGTTTATAAAAATAAAGTGGTAAAAATTTTTAGTGGGGTTCAAAAATCGGATGGTTTATTACCCACTTGCAAAAGCACATTACTCGATTTAATCTTGCCACTTATGGCTTATTTAGCATTTTTCTGCGGCTTGATGGAGCTTTTAATCATTTCGGGAGTGTCTGAAAAACTGGCAAAAGTCTTGAGTCCGGTATTCGTAAAAGTGTTTCCAAGTATTCCCAAAAATCACCCATCGATTTCCTATATGACCTTAAATTTCGCTGCCAATTTCTTGGGATTGGATTCCGCCGCAACTCCTTTTGGATTGAAAGCAATGGAAAGTTTACAAGAAATAAATCCCGAAAAAGACAAGGCGAGTGATGCCCAAATTATGTTTATGTGTTTGCATGCTTCGGGACTTACCTTAATCGCAACTTCTATTATTGGTTACCGTGCTGCTGCTGGAGCTACAAATCCAGCTGACGTAATGTTGCCTTGTATTATCACTTCTTTTATTGGGACAATTGCTGCTTTTCTAATAGTTGGAATTAAACAAAAAATTAATTTCAAAAGCGCTTCTTTGGTTATAGGGTTAATGGTTTTAATTGCAGCCATTGTTGGTCTGTTGATGTATGTAAACCATTTGGATTTAATTGGTAAAAACTATTTTACCTCTAATCTTTCCGCTTTGATATTGGTAGGAATTATTGTTTTTACTTTGATCTTTTCGTTTATTAAAGAGAAGAAATTCACTGAAGCTAATACGACTGTTTATGAAACTTTTGTAACTGGAGCTAATAATGGTGTTAAAACCGGAGTTACTATTTTTCCTTATGTTTTGGGGATGTTGGTGGCAATTTCGTTGTTCAGAAATAGTGGTTTATTTGAAATTATTAGCAACTGGATTGCTTTTGCTTTTTCAAATATGGGTGTAAGTAAAGAAATCACCGATGCTTTGCCAGTAGCATTACTTAGACCTTTTAGTTCTGCGGGTTCACGAGGATTTTTGATAGATTCGATGAATACTTTTGGCGCCGACTCCTTAACGGGAAGATTAAGCAGTATTTTTCAATGCAGTGCCGAAAGTACGTTTTATGTGATTGCGGTTTACTTTGGTTCTGTTAATATAAAAAACACCCGTTACGCTTTGGGAACGATGCTTTTAGTTGACGTCATTTGTGTCATTACGGCAATTTTTGTGGCTAGCTGGTTTTTTTAGTTCAACTTAAAAAATTATAAATTTAATATTCATTTAAAACAATAAAAAAATGTCAAAATACACTAAATACATTGCCATAGGTTTGCTTATTTTATTCTTAATTATTAGCGTGTTAAGTTAAAACAATCTTATCTATTTTGTTTTTAATCCGTTGCATTAGGAACCATTATAATGTAACGATGAATTTATTCGTTAGAAAAAGTGTTGCCATTTTAGATAATCTACCCTTTTAATTTATAACAATTCTAAGTCATAAGTTGAGATAAATCAGGTTTAGTTCTTTATACAATTCTTATATTTGGCATTCAAAAAAAAACCTCATATTATGGAATTTATATATCAGGATCCTTATCCAATTTTAAAAGATGATACCCAATACCGCAAAATCACTTCCGATTTTGTAAAAGTAGAAAAACTAGGCGATAGAGAAATCTTGACCGTTGACCCAAAAGGCTTGGAATTGTTGGCTCAAGAAGCTTTGAAAGACGTTTCGTTTATGTTGCGAACAGCACATTTAGCTAAACTAAAAGCCATTCTTGACGATCCCGAAGCGACAGACAACGACCGTTTTGTGGCTTACAATTTATTGCAAAATGCCGTTGTTGCCATCGATGGAGAATTACCTTCTTGCCAAGACACCGGAACAGCGATTGTAATGGCCAAAAAAGGCGAAAATGTATATACAGGAGTCGATGATGCCGAATGGCTTTCAAAAGGTATTTTTAATACTTATCAGGAAAGAAATCTTCGTTATTCCCAGATTGTACCTATCAGTATGTTTGAAGAAAAAAACTCGGGTTCGAATCTTCCGGCGCAGATTGATATATATGCCAAAAAAGGAGCTTCTTATGAGTTCTTATTTCTAGCAAAAGGAGGTGGTTCTGCTAATAAAACTTTCTTATACCAACAAACGAAATCTTTATTGAATGAAAAATCGATGGACGCTTTCATTCAGGCTAAAATCAAAGATCTGGGAACTTCGGCTTGTCCGCCGTATCACTTGGCTTTAGTGATTGGAGGAACTTCGGCAGAAGCGAATTTGGCCGCTGTAAAAAAAGCCTCAGCAGGTTATTTCGATAATCTTCCTACTTCTGGGAATATGTCTGGTCAGGCTTTCCGCGATTTAGAATGGGAAAAAAGAGTGCAGTTAATTTGCCAACAAAGCGCTATTGGAGCTCAATTTGGCGGTAAATATTTCACCCACGATGTTCGAGTAATTCGTTTGCCACGTCACGCTGCTTCTTGCCCAGTTGGATTGGGAGTTTCCTGTTCAGCCGATAGAAATATCAAAGGTAAAATTACCAAAGAAGGTGTTTTTGTAGAGCAATTGGAAGTAAATCCAAAACAATTTTTACCTGAAACAGCACCACATTTGGAACCTGCTGTAGAAATTGATTTGAACCAACCAATGACCGATATTCTTAAAAAATTATCCCAATATCCAATTAAAACGCGTTTGAAACTCAACGGAACTTTGATTGTTGCTCGTGATATTGCTCACGCCAAAATCAAAGAATTATTGGATGCCGGAAAACCAATGCCAGAATACTTCAAAAACCATCCAATTTATTACGCAGGACCAGCAAAAACGCCAGAAGGAATGGCTTCGGGAAGTTTTGGACCAACAACTGCCGGTAGAATGGACGTTTATGTTGATGAGTTTCAAAAAAATGGCGGAAGTATGGTAATGCTTGCCAAAGGAAATAGATACAAAGAAGTAAAAGAAGCTTGTCAGAAATACGGTGGATTCTATTTGGGTTCTATTG
>DAORUG010000225.1:0-3751 GCA_035433125.1 Flavobacterium sp. | reverse complement strand
CGTTAAATGATTAAAAAAATTTGACCTTGCAAAAAAAATTTTTTTATAACACATAAATAAATCTATATCAGCAGCAAAAACATTCCATAAAATGATTTTCTGAATTTTTGAAAAACATAATTATTTTTGGAAGTGAATTTATAACCCAATCAATTAATGATACTGTATCCTTTGAAATTAATGATCTATCTGGGTGTTTATTTAATATTGAATTTTCCGGTTAAATATCTACAAATGAATATATTGAACTTATTTGTATTACCTGAATAATTTCAAAACTAAAAGAACTTTCTTAACTACTTTCCCAACAAATGCCTTTTGTCAGGAATTGGTTTATTTATTTTCGTTCTATTCCAATAGACCAAATTAAATAAATATTTTTAATTAAAAACTATTTATTACAAAATATTACAATCCGATTGATTGAATGTAAAGTTTTTTCGAATGAAAAAAGCGGCTCAATGAAATTTTTGCCGCATTTTTTATGGATATATTTCTTTACAAATCGAATTTTATTCCTTGTGCCAATGGCAATTGCGTTCCGTAATTAATGGTATTAGTTTGTCTTCGCATATAAGCTTTCCAAGCATCTGAGCCAGATTCTCGTCCGCCGCCAGTTTCTTTTTCGCCACCAAAAGCACCGCCAATTTCTGCTCCCGAAGTTCCAATATTGACATTGGCAATCCCACAATCTGAACCGGATTGCGAAAGGAATAACTCCATTTCACGCATATTATTGGTAAAAATCGAAGACGAAAGTCCTTGTGGAACTCCGTTTTGCATTGCAATCGCTTCTTCAATTTTAGTGTATTTCATCACATATAAAATAGGCGCGAAAGTTTCGGTTTGAACGATTTCAAAATGATTTTCGGCTTCAATAATACACGGTTTTACATAACAACCACTTTCAAATCCGGTGCCTTGGACAACTCCGCCTTCGACAATAATTTTCGCCCCTTCTTGTTTGGCTTTTTCAATAGCAGTCAAATATTCCTGAACCGCTCCTTTGTCGATAAGTGGTCCAACGTGGTTATTTTCGTCCAATGGATTTCCGATTTTCAATTGAGAATAAGCATTTTTCAAAACACTTATGGTTTTGTCATACACACTTTCGTGAATGATTAAACGACGCGTCGAAGTACAACGCTGTCCTGCTGTTCCAACGGCTCCAAAAACAGCACCAACCAAAACCATACTAATATCTGCGTGTTCCGAAACAATAATAGCATTATTTCCACCCAATTCGAGAATGGTATTCCCAAAACGTTCGGCCACAGTTTTGGATACGTGACGTCCAATTCGGGTTGATCCTGTGAAAGAAACCAAGGAAATTCTATGATCATTATTGATTAAATCACCCGATTCGTTTCCGGTTACTAAGCAACTTACACCTTCGGGAACATTATTTCTTTTGAGAACTGTTTTGATGATATTCTGACAAGCAATGCCACACAAAGGCACTTTTGAACTGGGTTTCCAAATCGCAACATCGCCGCAAACAAAAGCTATCATTGCGTTCCAACTCCAAACGGCAACTGGAAAATTAAATGCCGAAATAATTCCGATAGATCCAATAGGATGATATTGTTCGTACATTCGGTGCATTGGACGTTCTGAGTGCATGGTTAAACCGTATAATTGACGCGATAATCCTACTGCAAAATCACAAATATCTATCATTTCCTGAACTTCGCCGTAGCCTTCCTGAAGACTTTTTCCCATTTCGTAAGAAACTAATTTTCCTAATGGTTCTTTGAATTTTCTCAACTCATCTCCCATTTGGCGAACGATTTCGCCTCTTCTTGGTGCTGGAATCAAACGCCATTCCAGGAAAGCTTCGGAGGCTTTTTGCATCGCTTTTTCGTAATCTTCTTTGGTCGAAGTTTTTACTTTTGCGATTAAAGCTCCGTCAGCTGGCGAATAGCTTTCGATGATTTTTCCGTTAGCAAAATTATTTTCTCCTGTTGAAGTTCCTTCGTTTAGGGCTTCGATACCCAATTGTTTTAGGGCTGATTCTATTCCGAATTGATTGGCTATTGTTATCATCGTAACTTTATGGGTTAGAATTGTTATATTTATTTACAAATATATTGTATTCCGTTGAGATTGTAAAGAAAACCTAAAGTTTCATCAAGTCAAACGCATTTAAAAGTTTCCGCCACGAATTACACAAATAAACACGAATTAAAATTAGTTTTTAATTACACGAATTCCGATTGCCACGTTCCTCGCAACAGATAGAATTTGTGCAATTCAATTTCAAATTTGATAAAAATTAGTGACAATTGGTGTAATTAGTGGCTAACTTTTTTTCTTTTTTAAAAGCGAATGCCCTGAAGTTTTATAAAGGTTTGGAATGTAGTCAGGTTTTTTAGCCCCGATTGAAGTGGAAATCCTTGTGAAAAGAAAGGCTAATTTTTTCTTGCCAAAAAAGAGCGACCAGCGGAAGCTCCTTTTTTGGCTTAGAAAAATAGCCTTTATTGAACAAGATTATAACGGAAAGCTGGATTAAGCTCCTGAAAAAAATCTAAAACATATTCTTTTTCTTGAATAAAAAGACGCCTGAAACGGAAATTAAAAGAGAAATGGACAACACAATCCAAAATCCGAATGGGTTTTCCTGAAAATTATTGGGCACATTCATTCCGTATAAACTGGCGACTAAAGTTGGGATCATCAAGATGATGGATATTGAGGTTAGCCTTTTCATTATGACGTTCAAATTGTTGGAAATAACCGAAGCGTAAGCGTCCATCATACCGGTTAAGATGTTGCTGTAAATGCTTGTTGTTTCTTCGGCTTGGCGCAATTCTATTTCGACATCTTCGAGCAATTCGGGGTCGTAAGTGTCTTTGTGGGCTTTTAAATTTTTGATTCTGCGAAATAAAACGTCATTGCCTTTTAGTGAAGTTACGAAAAACACCAAACATTTTTCTATTTGCCACAAGGCTTGAAGCTCTTCGTTTTTGATGGATTCTTCGAGGTTGTCTTCGGCGAGTTTGATTCGTTGATTGATTTGTTTTAGGTACTTCAAGAACCAAATACTGGAGGACAAAAGCAATTTTAACACTAAATCGAAGTCATTTTCGATTGTGATTTTCTTGCGTTTGGTGTATAAAACAAAGTCGGAAAGGATGTCAGTTTGATGAAAACAAAGTGAAACAAAAACATCTTCTTTGAACATTAAACCCAATGGTGCTGTATTGAAGGGCAGTTTTGGGTCGTCACTTTTAAAAGGAATTCTAAGGATAATGAGCGTCCAACCGTTTTCGATTTCGATACGAGGTCGTTCGTCAATATCTTCGATATCACTGTAAAAATCTTCGGGAATGTGTAATTCTTTGAGCAGGAATTTGGTTTCTTCTTTTGTGGGACAAACTACATTAATCCAGCAGTTTTCTTCACGGTTTTCGGTTTGAGTTAAACCTTTGTTGTTTTTGTAATAGGTAATCATAATGCAATGCGATGTTTTTAGGAATATCGCTTACATCGGGCAACGATTATTCCTGTTTGTGATTTGTTTTCTTCGAATAATAATCGTCCATGGTGGATGCTAAAATTTAATTTTTGGCAAAAGTAGCCTTTTAAATCGCGAAAAAATCTTAATTCTTTCTTAATTTAAAAGACCTGATTGTTTTTGAAATTTTTTATAAAAAGGAAGGTGGAATATTGAATTTTAAAAATTAAAAAATTCACTCTTTTTTTACTGCAATACTTATTGGGTTGTAAATTTGCGGAATTTGTTTTGGGT
>DAORUG010000224.1:0-3761 GCA_035433125.1 Flavobacterium sp. | reverse complement strand
CAAATTGATTTTATAACTTGAAAATACTTCTTAATTGTTGATTTTTTAATAGGTTTTAATTCTCTTTTTTGAAGTAGGAAATTCATATAAGACTTCATTAAATCACGATTTAGATCCTCAAAGTATATTGTTTTTCTAAATGAATTCAATGAATTTAAAACATATTGATTCGTGTGTTTTGAAGATTGATTGGATGTGTTATTTACTTCCCGTTTGAACAATTCATTTAATGAAAGATTGGAACTTGAATAGGTTTCGGAAAATGGGTTGTAGTCTTCATATTCTTTAATTTTATTGTTGATTTCAATATGATTAAAGGTTTGGTTTTTGTTAAATAATAATAATCCTTTTATATATGACTTTTCAAATTCTTTTTTAAACATTTTGAATTTTAAAGATATAAGTTTTTTATTGCCTCGTCCGTCAAAAAATCTAATAAATAGAGTTCCTTTGTCTTCTGAATTTATTTGATGTAGGATAATAGATTTTGTCATTTGAATATTTCTTAAAATTCAAATTTATGGAATTTTATATTCAAATAAAAAAATGGTGTCGTTTTTGTGTCGTTTGAGTATTTTTTTAACACAAATTATAAATTTTAAAATATTGATAATCAATAATATAAAATTTATAAAATATATAATAAAAGTCTGGTTTAGGAATAAGTATTAGAAATAAGCCCGAACAAACGGCACAAAAGGTTCGGAGTCGTAACGGTCGTTTTGCAAAACGTTGTAACCTACGCCAATAGTTACATTTCCTGTTCGATAGCCAGCACCAATAATTAAACTAGTGTCCCAATAATCTTCCGAATAATTACTGAAACCTTCCTCTTGATAATTTACCCGAGATTCATTTAACCCTAATGAAAATTGAATTTCCGGAATGGGATTAATTAAAACAATTGTACTAATGCCATATACAAAGGAAGAATAATAATTGTTCGAAGAAACATAGTTCAAATTGAGTCCGGCTCCCAAAGCTACTGTGGGATTAAAATTGTAAATAGCACTTGGTGCCAGAAAAAGATCGGTATATCCTGAAGAAAAATTCAATCCAATTCCGCCTCCAAATTGTACATTTTTCCAAAAATTGCTGGGTTGCTGGGTTGTATATGTTGGTCCTTGTGCTGCTACAGTAGTAAAAAGGGAAAGAAACAGTAAAACTAATAATGTTCTAAAAAGGGTCAAATGATGATTTTTTTTCATGTTTTGATGATTAATTTAACAAAATATTACGTAAAAGTACGTAAAAAAAAATAGTATGTGTATTGATTTATTGTACTTTTGCCAAACTATTTTTAACAAAAAAGCATATTTTATACAATTATGGATAGGTTTTCATTTTTAAACGCGGCTCATACCGAATTTTTTGCACAGCTTTACGATCAATATTTAGAAAATCCAGATAGCGTAGAGCCAAGTTGGAGAGGTTTTTTTCAGGGTTTCGACTTTGGAATGGCAACTTATAATAAAGAAAATCCAGTAGCTCAAACAGAAATTAAAACTGCGGCTACTCCGGAAAACAATGCTGGAACTGAGAAACTTCTGAAGGAATTTAACGTAATCAAATTAATTGATGCTTATAGAAGTCGTGGTCATTTGTTTACCAGAACAAATCCAGTGCACAAAAGACGAACCTATTCGCCAACATTAGACCTAGAGAATTTTGGACTTTCTAAAGCCGATTTGCCTTTAGTTTTTGATGCTGCCAGAATCATCAAAATTGAGCCTTGTAGTTTGGCCGAAATCTTAGGTCATTTAGATAAAATTTACTGCCAATCTATTGGTGTTGAATATATGTACCTTCGAAATCCAGATGACATCAAATGGATCCAGAGCAAAATTGGGCACAACGACAACCAACCTGATTTTTCGATAGAAAAGAAAAAGGCAATAATGCACAAACTAAACCAAGCGGTTGCCTTTGAAAATTTCTTGCACACCAAGTATGTTGGACAAAAAAGATTTTCGCTCGAAGGAGGAGAATCTATCATTCCGGCAATCGATGCTTTGATTGAACAAGCTGCTGAAAAAGGAGTTGAGCATTTCGTAATGGGAATGGCTCACCGAGGTCGTTTGAATGTTTTGGCTAATATTTTCGGAAAATCTACCCAAGATATTTTTAGCGAATTTGATGGAAAAGATTATAACGATCAAGAATATTTTGATGGTGACGTAAAATACCATTTGGGATTAAGTGCCGAGAAAAGAACTAGTACCGGAAAAATTATTAATATCAATTTGGCCCCAAACCCTTCACATTTAGAGACTGTTGGAGCCGTAATCGAAGGAATAGCAAGAGCCAAACAAGACAAATATTTTCCTAACGATTTCTCAAAAGTATTGCCAATTGCCGTTCACGGTGATGCTGCAATAGCTGGTCAAGGAATTTTATATGAAATCATTCAAATGTCACAATTGGATGGTTACAAAACAGGCGGGACAATTCATGTTGTCATCAACAATCAAGTGGGTTTCACAACTAATTACCTTGATGCTCGTTCTTCGACTTACTGTACCGATGTGGCCAAAGTAACACTTTCGCCAGTATTGCACGTCAATGCCGATGATGCCGAAGCGGTTGTTCATGCCATGTCATTTGCATTGGATTTTAGAATGCATTTTGGTCGTGACGTTTTCATAGATTTATTAGGATATAGAAAATATGGTCATAACGAAGGAGATGAACCACGATTTACACAGCCCATTTTATATAAAATAATTGCCAAACATAAAAACCCTAGAGATATTTATGCCGAAAAATTATTGGCAGAGGGAGTTATTGACGACACTTATGTTAAAGAATTAGAGACCGAATACAAAGATGATTTAGAAGTAAGTCTGGAAGAATCTCGTAAAAAAGAATTGACCATAATAACTCCATTTTTGCAAAATGAGTGGAAAGGTTTCGAAAGAGCAGGAATTTCACAAATGCTTACCAAAGTAGATACTTCTTACTCAAAAAAAGGCCTTACGGCTGTAGCTAATGCTATTTGTAATTTGCCTACCGATAAAAAATTTATTAATAAAGTTCAAAAATTAATCAACGATAGAAAAACAATGTTTTTCGAAACCAATAAACTAGATTGGGCAATGGCCGAACATTTAGCTTATGGTTCATTGTTAAGAGAAGGTTTTGATGTTCGTATTTCGGGTCAAGATGTAGAACGCGGGACTTTTTCGCACCGTCATGCTGTTGTAAAGGTTGAAGATTCAGAAGAAGAAGTGGTTTTAATTAACAGTTTAGAAGGAAAAAAAGGGAAATTCAACGCTTTCAATTCCCCTTTATCTGAATATGGAGTTCTAGGATTTGATTATGGATATGCTTTAACCAATCCAAATGCACTGACAATTTGGGAAGCACAATTTGGAGATTTCTCTAACGGTGCCCAAATTATGATTGACCAATATATTTCTTGCGGAGAAGACAAGTGGAACAATCAAAACGGAATTGTATTATTATTGCCTCACGGTTACGAAGGACAAGGAGCAGAGCATTCATCAGGAAGAATGGAACGCTTTTTGCAACTTTGCGCTAGACAAAATATGTATGTTGCCGATTGTACAACACCAGCCAATTTCTTTCACTTGTTGAGAAGACAAATGAAATCGAAATTCCGCAAACCGCTTATCGTTTTTACACCAAAAAGTTTACTTCGTGATCCAAGAGTTGTTTCTAGCATCGAAGAATTAGAAAATGGTTCTTTCCAAGAAACTATCGATGACGAAACCGTAAATAAAGCGGATGTAAAAACCTTA
>DAORUG010000223.1:0-3780 GCA_035433125.1 Flavobacterium sp. | reverse complement strand
TTTCTGATAAAATTATTTTTGCAATTAGTGTGCATTCCATTGAATGTTGGCTTTTACCAATTTACTATACAGATAATAAAAAAAGTAAAATGGTGAATTGTTTAGGAACATTAAACTCAAAATTAAACATAGTTGAAGGTTTTACAATAGACGAAAACAACAAGAATTTTACTTACTATGAAAAAATATCTAAAATTTATTCCAAAAGAAAAAAACTAATTCTATATTACAAATTAAATCCAAGTTTCAAAATTTTTATTGATGACTTGGAAAATTTATTCAATGCTTTTTAAAACTAAAAAACCACATAAATTGGTTTTTTAGTTTTATTTTTTCTATAAATTTCTATCCACATCAAATGCTTCGAGATATTCGGCAACGCGTTTTACAAAACTTCCGCCAAGCGCACCATCAACAACACGATGATCGTAGCTGTGCGAAAGGAACATTTTTTGGCGAATGCCAATAAAATCACCTTCGGGAGTTTCGATAACGGCGGGTACTTTTCGAATAGCACCAAGTGCCAAAATCCCAACTTGTGGCTGATTGATAATTGGCGTTCCGAAAACACTGCCAAAAGTCCCCACATTCGTCACTGTATAAGTTCCGCCTTGAGTATCGTCTGGTTTGAGTTTTCCTAATTTTGCTCGGCCTCCAAGATCATTTACGGCTTTTGCCATTCCCACTAAATTCAATTGATCGGCATTTTTAATAACAGGAACAATCAAATTTCCATTGGGCAAAGCTGCAGCCATTCCTAAGTTGATGTTTTTTCTTTTGATGATAGTCTCACCATCAACAGAAATATTCATCATAGGAAAATCTTTCAAAGCTTTGGCAACTGCTTCCATAAAAATAGGAGTGTACGTCAACTTCTCGCCTTCTCTTTTTTCGAAAATGGTTTTTACTTTATCTCTCCATTTTACAATATTGGTCACATCGACTTCAATAAATGACTGAACGTGTGCCGAAGTTTGCATCGAAGCTACCATATATCCTGCAATTAGCTTGCGCATTCTGTCCATTTCAATGATTTCGTCGCCTCCGTTCAAAGATATAGTTACGGGTTGTGGGCTCGAAATTACGGGTGGCTGAGCAACAGATTTTGGTGCTTGAACTTCAATTGGCGCAACAGCACTTCTAGTTTTTATATAATTTAAAACATCTTCTTTTGTCACTCTTCCGTCCTTTCCAGAACCTGAAATATTTTCTAATTCAGCAAGAGAAATTCCTTCTTCTTTGGCAATATTTTTTACTAACGGCGAAAAGAATTTTTCGGTATCGGTCCCGATAGCTATCGGGATTGTTGGACTAGCAAGAGTTTCTTTGGCAACTTCAATTGTTTTTTCGATTACATCAACTTCTACAGGAACAACAACTTCTTGTTTTTGAGTTGCTACAACTGAATCGACTTCGGTTTCAATAATAGCAATGGTTTGCCCCACTTGCACCATGTCATCTTTTGCAAACAATTGTTCGACTAATACACCTGAAACTTCGCTGGGAATTTCGCTATCTACCTTATCAGTAGCAATTTCAAGCACTACTTCGTCAACCTCAATTTTGTCGCCCACTTGTTTCAACCAATTTGTGATTGTCGCTTCTGCAACACTTTCTCCCATTTTCGGAAGTTTTAATTCAAATCTTGCCATATTATTAACTTAAAAGGTGATTTTGATTTCGTGAGTGCAAAATTAGTGATTAATTTTAGTTTTAGCCACGAATTATACAAATTTAGACGAATTATAGTTGTTGTGAAAAATTACAAATAATCTGTTTTTTTGATTTAATTATCTTCAATTTTCACCACTTCACCTCTATCAAAACTACTGTTGCTGCCAAGGATAAAATGAGATGATTTTGGAAGAATTTTAAAGGTAAATCCTTTGTTTTTATTTACTTCTAATGCATTGATGATAGTCTTGAAATCGAGTTGATTTTGATCGAAAACAATTTCTGTAGTGGTTTTTTTTATAAATGATTGTGAAATATCATGATGTTTTATCGGCTTTTTTAATTGATTTTCTAATTTCTCTCTCAAAATTTCATCATTAGAAATTAGATAATAATTTTCAGGAAATGTTTTTGGCTTTGGCTTTCCTTTAAACATTTTGACAATTGAAAAAAACACAATTCCTATTTCCATAAAAAAAGAAAACAATACCGAAATTTTAAAATGCTTTTTATAAAAGAAATTCATGGCTTCTTGAGTACGTTTCATATACGTACCGTCCTTAATCGTGCTTTCTCCTTTATAATGAATGACCGAAGTTTCGTGAAAATAAAAATTTGATTTTCCTGTTTTTAACACCATATAAGACAAATCGACATCGTCAGAATACATAAAACAGTTTTCGTCGAAACCACCTATTTCATTGTATAATTCTCGCTTCATCAGCATAAAAGCACCCACAAGAATATCAACTTTTCCGGTTTCATTTTCGGATAAATGTTGAGCATAATATTGACCAAATAATTGTGGGGGAATTTTATACAAACCTGTAATTTTGGTAAAAGCTACAAAAGGTGTTGGTGTTCCTCGTTTGCTTTCGGGCAAAAAATTCCCAGTTCCGTCGATGAGTTTCACGCCAACAATCCCCAAATCATTTTGTTTTTTGGCGAAAGCCAATACTTTCGTAAAAGTATCTTCAGCAACAACTGTATCGGGATTAAGGATGCAAATATATTCGCCTTTTGCTTGACTTACTCCAATGTTATTCCCCTTTGGAAAACCTGAATTTTCCTTGTTTTCGATGAGCTTCACGTTCGGAAAACGTTGTTTCATCATCTCACAACTATCATCTTGCGAATTGTTGTCGATGACAATAATTTCGGCATCGATATTTTGTATGGCATTTTGAACACTCAGAACACAAAGTTCCAAGAAGTAGCGCACATTGTAATTGAGGATGATGACTGATAGTTGCATTTTTGTAGATTATTTAAGCAACTTGGATAAGTCGTCAGGATTTTTCAAATTATTCCAAAAAGCATATAAATCAATAATTTTAGTATTCGAATTAAAATTATAATATAACGTAGTTTGCTTTGAAAGCACTAATGAATAAGTTCTAAATTTATTATTAAATATACCAATTTCAGGATTTTTGGACAATCTTTCTAAATTTTAAATTACTAAATTTTGAAACTTTTGAACCTCTTTAAAATTCCACTTTAAAAAAATAAAATCAACCTCTTCAACATAAGTATTTAGTGCTGTGGGTTGCCAAATAATGGTATAACTCATTTTAAAAACGGGTATCTCAATTTCACTCTTCGCATCACTTCTTCGTGGGGAATTCCCATTCCTGCTTTAGACTCTGCTTTACTTTGTTCGATCAATTTCACAAGAATTGGATGCAACTCTTCTGGATTGTTTGAAATCAAATTATTCTCAGTTCCATAAATTGTCTCAGGCTCCTGAACAGCATCCTGTTTTTTTTCAATTGAACGTTTCTTTGGATTTTCCATTGTAAACAATTTTAGAATTCAAATGTACAAAATTATTCCAAAAAAAAGCTGCTTCAAATCGAAACAGCTTTTAGTTTTTTAATAAAGGAAGGCTTTTATTGCCCCGCTTCTTTCTTGGCATCTTGTACCATTTTGTCATTTGCCATAATAGCAAATTCAACACGACGGTTTTGAGTTCTTCCATCGGCAGTATCGTTTGTAGCGATTGGATCTGCAATTCCTAATCCCGTTGTTTTGAAACGTGAACTTAGCAATCCGTTTGAAGTCAAATAATTTTTAACCGATTCTGCTCTTTTTTGAGAAAGTGTA
>DAORUG010000222.1:0-3816 GCA_035433125.1 Flavobacterium sp. | reverse complement strand
GATAGTTGTTTTTAATTTTGTTTGAGGTTTTAATGCTTGTTCATCTTATATTTTAAATATTCGATTAAGTCTTTTCTAGATTTTGTTGCTTCTGGGGATGGAATTCTTGTGAAGTTATGTTCGGCTGGATAAATTTTGCATATTGCATCGTTACCATTTTCTTTTAATTTTTGATAAAATAACTCCCCATCAGAGCAAAAGTAATCTCTTTCAGCCAAGATAAAGTAAGCTGAAGGTAATTTCGTTAAATCTTTTGCTTTCAAAGGGCATAAATATAGAAGTTGGTCTAAAAAAATAATAATTTCTAGTATAAAATAATTGAAAAATTAAAATAATAATCAAACAATGTTAAAAAGTAACCTAGACAAAGCAACAGGTTTTGAAAAAAGATTCGAAAACATACCAACCGTAGTTTTTGATGATTCATCTTCGGCATCTAAAGCCGTTGCCAATGAAATAGCAAGCCTTATTCGATTGAAGCAAGAAAACAATCAAAATTGCATTTTGGGTTTGGCAACAGGCTCATCCCCAAAAGGACTTTATGCTGAACTAGTGCGCTTGCACCAAGAAGAAGGCTTGAGTTTTAAGAATGTTATCACCTTTAATTTAGATGAGTATTACCCAATGACTCCCGATTCTGTAAATAGCTACGTGCGATTTATGAAAGAATTATTGTTAGACAAAATTGATATTTTACCCGAAAATTATAATATTCCGGACGGGACTTTGTCTAAAGAAGCAATAGCAGACTATTGTATTGAATACGAAAGGAAAATAGAAGCTCTGGGAGGAATTGATTTGCAAGTATTAGGAATCGGAGGAAACGGACATATTGGCTTTAACGAATCGGGATCTTTGCAAAATTCCAAAACTAGATTGGTGGCATTGGACCACATTACCAGAGTGGCTGCAAGTAATGATTTCTCTGGTTTAAGTAATACTCCTAGAACTGCAATTACGCTAGGGATAAAAAAAATAATGGAAGCAAAGCAAGTTATTTTAATGGCTTGGGGTGAGGGAAAATCCAATATTATTAGAGATTCTGTTGAAGGAACTGTTACAAATCAAGTACCAGCTTCCTTTTTGCAAGAGCACAATAACGCCATTTTTGTTTTGGACAAAGAGGCATCGTCGAAATTAACAAGAATCAATACGCCTTGGTTAGTCGAAAAAATTGTTTGGACTGATAAAATGACAAGAAAAGCGGTATTGGGATTGGCTCAATATTTAAAAAAGCCAATTTTGATGCTTACCGATGCCGATTATATCGAAAACGGAATGAGTGATTTATTGGCAGAATCAGGGCCTGCGTACGATATCAACATTAAGATATTCAATAAACTACAACAAACCATAACGGGATGGCCAGGAGGAAAACCCAATGCCGATGACATCAACAGACCCGAAAGAGCTGAACCAGCAAGAAAAAGAGTCTTGATTTTTAGCCCACATCCAGATGATGACATCATAAGTATGGGCGGAACTTTTCTACGCTTGCAACAACAGGGACACGAGGTTCACGTAGCCTATCAAACTTCTGGGAATATTGCCGTTGCTGATAGTGAAGCACTACGTTTTGCTAGTTTTGTTTGCGATTACAATGAAAAATTTGGAATACAAAGCGATGAGGCAGAACACATCTATAAAAAAGCAATACGGTTTCTTAAAAACAAAAAAGTAAGTGAAATAGACATTCCCGAAGTACGATACATCAAAGGATTGATACGAAAAGGAGAAGCCCGAGCCACGTGTCATTACGTTGGCTTGCCAGACAACCAAATGCACTTTATGGAGCTTCCTTTCTATGAAACTGGTACTATTGCAAAAAAACCTCTTGGAGAAGAAGATATTCAATTGACAATGGATTTAATTCAAAAAATTAAACCACATCAAATATATGCGGCCGGAGATTTAGCAGATCCGCACGGCACACACAAAGTTTGTTTGGATGCCATTTTTGAAGCTGTCAAAAGATTAAAATCAGAGGTTTTTATGAAAGATTGCTGGGTCTGGTTGTATCGTGGTGCTTGGCAAGAATGGGGAATTGATGAAATTGAAATGGCCGTTCCACTGAGTCCTGATCAAGTTTTAGAAAAAAGAGTTGGAATTTTTAAACACCAATCTCAAAAAGATGGAGTGGTTTTTCAAGGAACAGATAGTAGGGAATTTTGGCAAAGAGCAGAAGATAGAAATAACGAAACATCTGTCTTGTATGACCAGTTAGGATTGGCCAGTTATGCAGCAATGGAAGCTTTTGTGAGATGGGAATTTTATAAATAAGTTATAAATAAATGGCATTAATAAAGTCAATTTCAGGAATAAGAGGTACAATAGGAGGTGAAATAAATGAAAATTTAACTCCGATTGATGCCGTAAAATATGCTGCGGCTTATGGTATGTGGCTCAAAGAGCAAAACACAAACGAAAGTTTAACCATAATTTTAGGAAGAGACGCCCGAATTTCGGGTAAAATGGTAAGCAATTTAGTAGCAAATACACTAATAGGTTTGGGAATTAATGTTACCGATTTAGGCTTGTCTACTACTCCAACAGTTGAAATTGCCGTGGCATTAGAAAATGCAGATGGTGGGATTATAATTACCGCCAGTCATAATCCAAAACAATGGAATGCATTGAAATTGCTAAATAGCAAAGGCGAATTTCTAAACGCAGTTGAGGGAGAAAAAATTTTAAAAATTGCCGAAGAAGATGCCTTTCAATTTGCCGAAGTAAATAATTTGGGGGAATATAAAAAGAAAAAAGGATACATAAATAAACACATTCAAGAAGTTTTGAATTTGGATTTAGTTGATGTAGAAGCTATAAAAAAAGCCAATTTTAAAGTAGTTGTCGATGCGGTTAATTCTACAGGAGGTATTGCAATCCCCGCTTTATTAGAAAAGCTAGGAGTAGAATGTATTCAATTGTATTGTGAACCAAACGGCCACTTTCCCCACAATCCAGAGCCATTAAAAGAACATTTAGCCGATATTTCGGAATTGGTTGTTATTGAAAAAGCCCATTTTGGGATTGTAGTCGATCCAGATGTAGATCGATTGGCACTTATTTGTGAAGACGGTTCTATGTTTGGCGAGGAATATACATTGGTAGCTTGTGCCGATTATGTGTTGGGCAAAACAAAAGGAAATACAGTTTCCAATTTATCATCATCTAGGGCATTAAGAGATATTACTATAAAATATGGAGGTACTTATCAAGCAAGTGCAGTGGGAGAAGTAAATGTTGTCGAATTAATGAAAGCTACGAATGCAATTATTGGCGGAGAAGGTAATGGCGGAATTATTTACCCCGAATCGCATTATGGCAGGGATTCATTAGTAGGTGTTGCTTTGTTTTTATCTCATTTGGCAAATTTAAAAATGTCGTGCAAAGAACTCAGGGACAGCTACCCCAATTATTTTATGAGTAAAAATAAGATTGAGTTAACTCCAGAAATAAATGTTGATACAATTTTAGAAACTATGGCTAGAAATTACAAAAATGATGATGTCAGTAAAATTGACGGCGTGAAAATTAATTTTGAAACCGAATGGGTTCATTTAAGAAAATCCAATACAGAGCCCATTATTAGAATTTATACTGAAAGCACTTCTCAAACTAGTGCAGATGCATTGGCAAACAGATTCATTTCTGAAATTAAAAGTGTTATTTAAAAGATGAATATTTCATTTGAGTCATCCTATTATAATTTCATTAAATATGAAAACATAAAAAACATAGAAATTTATGACAAATTTCTTAATTGGATAAAAGGAGAGTTCGATTTATATCAAATGGAAGAAATGAATGGGTTAA
>DAORUG010000221.1:0-3844 GCA_035433125.1 Flavobacterium sp. | reverse complement strand
TTATACTTATGTTCAAAACGAAAATAAAAACTTGCTTTCCATAGGTTCGCAAAATGCTAAAAACAGTTCAAACCAAATTCAATACAATCATTTGTACCGAAAAAGTTGGTTGTTCGGAATGTTTGCCAAAACCATCCAAACCGCTTTGACATCGGAAAATTATCCAGAGAAGAATTATGAAATCAAAGGGTATCAATTGGCTCCAAAAATCAGTTATTTGTTTTCTAAAAGCACGAGTTGGGATTTATTTTACGAATTGCAAAACAAGGAAAATCAAATTGGCAATTTTGAAACTTTATTACAAAGCCGCTTTGGAACCTCTTTTACTTATGCCGGTGAGAAAAAATTCACGATGAACGGAGAAGTTTCTTTTTATCAAAATAAATTTGTTGGCGATGAGTTTTCGTCTGTAGGATTCCAAATGTTGGAAGGATTGCAAACAGGACAAAACCTGACTTGGCGATTGCTTTTGCAAAAAAACCTGACCAATTTTCTGGACATTAATTTCAATTATCAAGGGCGAAAAAGTGAAACCAGCCAAGCCATTCATACCGGAAGCGTGCAATTACGAGCTTATTTTTAATTTAATTTTTCAAATATTTTTAAATCGTAATACTAATTTTGTTAACTTTATTTTTTAAATCTAAAAATCAAATCATTATGAAAAAATTAATTCTATTGTGTTTACTTTTTATTTTTTCGGGGACTTTTTATGCGCAAGACACTAAAACGAAAACTGAACCTGCCAAAAAAGAAACTACCAAAAAGAAATCAGGTTATGATTATGACAAAGATGTTCCTGTGAAATCTACCAAAAAAGAGGCGACTTCTAAATCAACTGCTACAAAAGAAACCACAAAAAAGGAAACCACAAAAAAGAAATCAGGTTATAATTACGACAAAGATGTTCCTGTAAAATCTACCAAAAAAGAAACACCAGCTAAGTCAACTGCTACAAAAGAAACTACAAAAAATAAATCAGAAGCCAACAAGGTTGACGCTAAAATAAAAGACGAAAAGTACACGAAAGGCAATTCTAAAAAGAAAGCCCCAACATTAAAAGAATCCAACGAAAAAGCCCCAAAAACTCCGGATAAAGTTACGGGTGAATACAATGGAAAAAAAGTGTATACCGGGCCAAGAGGTGGAAAATATTACATCAATAAAAACGGAAATAAAACCTATATTCAGGATTAATATTTTTTTAAATCATAATAACTGTTCAAGATTTAAATTTTGGGCAGTTTTTTTATACCTTAACTTAACGGTATATTAATACTTTCAAAATATGAATTAGTATTGATTTTCTACCTTTCGATTTTAATATTATTTAAATAAATGAGTTTCAATACCGCTAATAAAACTATTTTGATCGCTCCGCTAAATTGGGGATTAGGTCACGCAACACGTTGTATTCCAATAATTAAAGCCTTACAAGAAAATAATTATATTCCAATTATCGCTTCGGATGGGATTGCATTGGAATTATTGCAAAAAGAGTTTCCATACGTTCAAACCTTAAAATTGCCTTCGTACAAAATTGAATATGCCAAGAACGGTAAAAATTTCAAATGGAAATTATTAAAAAATTTTCCAGAAATGATTAAAGCGATTTGGAAAGAGGAGAAAAAAGTCAGAAAATGGATCAAAAAATATGATATTGATGGTATTATTTCCGACAATAGATTGGGTGTTTTTAGCAAAAAAATTCCCTCGGTTTATTTGACGCATCAATTGAATGTGATGACCGGAAACACGACTTGGTTCACTAGTATTTTACACCAGCAAATTATAAAAAAACACAATGAATGTTGGGTTCCAGATATCGAAGGAATCCCAAATTTGACGGGTAAATTAGGCCATATCGAAAATCCTGATTTCAATCTGAAATACATTGGTCCATTGAGCCGAATGCATAAAAAAGAAACCCCAAAACAATATGATTTGATGATTATTCTTTCGGGACCTGAGCCTCAACGCGGATTATTGGAAGAAAAATTAAAAGTTGAAATTCTAGGTTATAAAGGGAATGTGGTTTTCATAAAAGGAATTATCGAAAAAGACCAAAAAAAGGAACAAATAGAAAATGTTACCTATTATAATTTTATGAACAGTCGTCAGCTTGAACAAACTTTTAACGAAAGTGAAACTGTGCTTTGTCGCTCAGGCTATACTACAATTATGGACTTGGTAAAACTGGAGAAAAAAGCTTTTTTTATTCCAACGCCAGGGCAGTATGAACAAGAATATTTGGCCAAAAAATTGAAAGAGGAAGGCCTTGTTCCTTATGCAAAACAAGACGATTTTCGGATTGAAAATCTAAGGGAAATAGAAAATTACAAAGGATTACCTTTGATAGAAACTCCGATTAATTGGAGTAATTTATTTGAAGTTTTTGAAAAATAGAAACGCGAAATAATAGATTTTTCTTGATTTTACAGAGTTCTAGTTGATTCTCGTAGTCTTAATTCAGTTTTGATTACTGTAGTTTTATAGGGATATTCGTTTTCTTTACTTTCTAATCTTTCGATAAGTAATTCTGCTGCTGCCGCACCAATTTCTGGACCGTGTTGGCTCACAGTAGTTAAACTTGGAGACAATCTTCTTGAAGCAAGGATTCCATCAGCAAAACCTATAATGGAAAGATTTTCGGGAATGTTATAACCTCTTTTTAGACTAATTCGCAAAGCCACCACAGAATCATCTTCATCTAATGCAAATATGCCGTCAATGGTATGATTATCAAATAAAATTTCTGCTTTTGCTTTTAGAGCATCTTCAGAATCGGTTCTTAAAATTAAATCCGTGTTGATGGCAATGTTATTATTTTGCAAGGCTTTGAGGTATCCTTCGGTTCTAAGTTTTCCTACACTTAAATTGTCAATAGAAGAAAACAGAGCAATTTTTTTACAACCAATATTTATAAGGTGTTGAGTTGCATTGAGAGCTGAATCGAAATCGTCAACAACCACTTTGTCACATTCGACCTCGTCTACGATTCTGTCAAACATTACTATTGGTGTTCCCTCGTTTATAATTTCTTTGAAATGATTGAATTCGTGAAGTTTTTGAGCTTCTTCAGAAACCGATAAAATAAATCCATCTATAGTTCCATTGCTCAACATATCGAGAGTGCTAATTTCTTTTTTTAAGGACTCATTCGAAATGCATGTTATCACATTATATCCTTTTTCTTCGGCTACTTTCTCAATTCCTGTAAATACTTTGGCGAAAAATGAATTAAGTATGTTTGGTATAATTACTCCAATAGTTTTGGTTTTTCTGTTTTTAAGATTCAGACCAATTACATTTGGTTTGTAATTTTTGAGCTTTGCATATTCCTTAATTCTGGTTTTTGTTTGTTCACTAATTTCAGGAGAGTCATTAAGTGCTTTTGAAACAGTAGAAACAGAAACGTTTAGTTCTTTGGCGATTTGTTTTAAAGTAGCTTTAGCTTTCATATGTCAATATTTATTGCTTTTATTGGTCACGTATGTAATTCGCATATATTTTATTGGAATTTGCATTGCAATTTTGTTATGCTCATTTCATAATTTATGGATCTAGTTTTAGATTGCTAAAGTAATAAAAAACTGCTTACTAGTATCTTTATGTGAATAGTAAAATAATAATATAAAGCATTATTTTTTAAAAATTAGGATATGAATGAAGCGTTTGTACTCAATTATGGAATTTTTTCACTTCAAACGACCATTTTTCAACTCGCAAAATCAATTGTTTTTTGTAGAAATTGAACAAAACAGATAATTGTTTGGAATCTTTTTTTGAGATTGATTGATGGTTTCCAAAGAAATGTTGTGTAAATATAATTTAGAAAATTTCA
>DAORUG010000220.1:0-3845 GCA_035433125.1 Flavobacterium sp. | reverse complement strand
GTAACCTTAGTAAAAATATACAAAGCCAGTTTCGAAAATGACAATTGGGACAAAGTAACCGAATTACCTTTCGACAGCGATTTATACAGCGTAGCTCATCCAACGTTGAGTCCTGACGAAAAAACTTTGTATTTTGCCTCTGATATGCCAGGAACACTAGGTCAATCTGATTTATTCAAAGTTAAAATAAATGAGGATGGCAGTTATGGTACTCCACAAAATCTTGGAAAAGGAATCAATACCGAAGGAAGAGAAACATTCCCGCAAATTACTGACGAAAATGAACTCTATTTCGCCTCAGACGGACATCCAGGATTGGGAGGATTAGATGTTTTTGTGACCAAAATGGCTGCCGATGGAACATTAGGAGAAATTCAAAATGTTGGCGATGGAATAAACTCACCAAAAGATGATTTTGCTTATTTAATAGACACCAAATCCAGAAGAGGTTTTGTGTCTTCCAATAGAGATGGAGGTCAAGGATACGATGATATTTACAAATTTTTGGAAACCAGAAAACTAGTTTGCTTACAAGAATTATATGGTAACGTGACGGATTTAAACACTTCACAAATACTTCCTGATACCAAAATGAGTTTGTTTGACAGTGAATTCAAATTGATTAATACCGCAGTAACAGATGCCGAAGGAAATTACAAATTCGATGTAGAATGTGGCAAAAATTATAATGTAAGAGCGGCAAAACCAGATTATATTACTAAAGAACAAAAAATTGCGATTGCCAGAGAAAACGGAAAAACCAATTTGAATTTTACCTTAGAAAAAGAAGTATGTAAAGTGGCTGTGGGCGATGACTTAGGAAAATGCTTTGGCATAAAAATGATATATTTTGATTTGGATAAATATAACATTAGAACTGAAGCTGCATTGGATTTAGAAAAAATATTAGATGTTTTGAATCAAAATCCAACAATGAAACTCGATATTCGTTCGCATACCGATTGCCGACAAACTGTTCAATACAATCAAGTTCTTTCGGATAGAAGAGCCAAATCGACTATCGCTTGGCTAGTCAAAAACGGAATAGATGCCAGCAGACTAACAGGAAAAGGATATGGCGAAACTCAATTGGTTAACGATTGTGGTTGCGAGCCAACCAACAAATCAAACTGCACTGAAGAGCAACATCAAATGAACAGACGTAGCGAATTTATCATTACAGTACTGTAGTAATAAAATAAATTTTACTAAAACAAACCCCTCGAAGTTATAACTTTGAGGGGTTTGTTTTTAACTGAATTTTAAAATCAGATAATACATTTCAAATAAGATTTTAATTCATTAATTTTTCTTAATTTAATGAAGAAGATTTTAAATTATATGAAATAAATAATAAAATTAATTCCTACTTTATTATTAATATTATTTAATTATTTAGCTGATTTCCAAATATTATTACTTTCGTTACAATCTGGAAATACGTGATCTGGATCAATAATAATGCTTTCAATTTCTTCGGTAGAATTGTATTTGAAAGACCAATCCACATTTTTCTGCCAAATTTCGACAGGTAATTTAATACGAGATATTTTTCCGCTTTTAGTTTTAATGTCCAAAATAACAGGCATTACCATTTTTTCAAAATTTTCGATGGTGATTAAAGCGCCCAAATTTGGATTATTATCAACATATTTAACCGAATTAATTCCTTGATCTAAACGCCAATTATGGACAAACCAACCTCTCCAAAACCAACTTAAATCTTCTCCAGCAACATTTTCCATTGTTCTAAAAAAATCATCAGGAGCGGGATGTTTGTATGCCCAACGTTCCACATAAGTTCTGAAAGCCAAATCAAATCGTTCTGGACCCAAAACCTGTTCCCGTAAAATCACCAACCCTAGTCCTGGTTTTGAATACCCTAAAGTTCCAATATTACGCTCCTTCATAATATCAGGAGAACTCATCACCGCCTCAAGATTTGGATTCGTGTATCTTTCAGATTCTTTATGCAAATCGGGAACTTTTGACTTGTATTCTCCATTATTAAAATCTACAGAACTTAAGGTATTAATAAAAGTATTGAATCCTTCGTCCATCCAAGCAAATAGTCGTTCGTTTGAGCCCACAATCATCGGAAACCAAATGTGTCCAAACTCGTGATCAGTAACGCCCCATAAATCAGCATTTTTAGCATTATATTGACAAAAAATGATGCCGGGATACTCCATTCCACCTACGATTCCAGCTACATTTACTGCTGCTGGATAAGGATATTCGAACCATTTTTTTGAATAATGTTCAATGGAAGTTTTGGCATATTCAGTCGAACGACTCCAAGCTCTATTTCCGTTACTTTCGATAGGATAAGCAGAAATTGCCATTGATTTTTTTCCACTGGGCAAATTAATTTTAGCTGCGTCTATAATAAATGCAGTTGACGATGCCCAAGCAACATCGCGAGCATTTTTAATTTTAAAATGCCAAGTTTTATTCGATTGTAGAGCGAGATTAGAAGCATTGTTTACTTCTTCGGCGGAACGTATCACAACAGTTTGTTCGCTTTTTGAGGCTTGCTCCCAACGCTTTTGCTGTTCTGTTGTGTAAACTTCATTAGCATTTACCAATTCGCCTGAACAAACCACAAAATGATTGGAAGGCACCGTAATATTCACATCGAAATCACCATATTCCAAATAAAATTCCGAAGCTCCAAGATAGGGATTAGTATTCCATCCCGTAATATCATCATAAACACACATCCTTGGATACCATTGAGCGATAGTAAATATTTTACCATTCTTTGTTCCCAATATTCCCATACGATCAGAACCTTCATTGGGAGAAATAAAGGAAAAATCAATTTTTATCTTAACGTTCCCTCCTTTTGAATTCAATTCTTGAGGCAGAAAAACCTGCATTCGGGTATCTGTAATTAAATATTTTACTTCTTTCTCAGTAGAAATCCCTTTGTTTGAAACTAAAATTTTTACTGATTTTATCTTAAAACCTCCATCAAATATTTGTCCTTGAGCTCCATTTCTGCTACCAGTTAAAGGAATTACAGCAGTTCCACGAGAATCATCTTTAAATAAATTTTGATCTAAATGCATCCACAAAAAAGACATTTTATCTGTACTATTATTGGTGTACGAAATAATACTGGTTCCTGAAATTTCATTGTTTGCCTCGTCTAATTTTGCAGATAATTGATAATCAGCTCTATTTTGCCAATACTCAAATCCTGGTTGACCACTTGCAGAGCGAGTATTCGTTCCATTCTTAGTATAGAAAAAAGGCGCAAAAGTTTCTTGATAATTGTATTTTGAAACCTGCTTTGTTGAATTTTCTTGTGACCAAATGTTCGAAATCACTAATAGTAAAGCTAATTTAATTATAGCTTTGAAAGAATTATTTTTCATTTTATAAATTTATTGTTGCAAATTAATGAAAAATTAATATAGCAGCCCGAATAGAACTCGATTTATTAATTAAAAATTAATTTATTTCAGAATTTGCTTCTTTTTATAACCAAATTTAAATTTATGAAATATATTTACAACTCAAAAAAAATCATAATATTAATAGTACTTATTTTGACTACAACAATTTCTAATTCTAATTTAACAGCTCAAATAAAACACTTGGGAGCTGAATTATTTTCTTTAAAAAACAACCAAAATAAAGAATACATCTGGGAAGGTAATCCATCATTTTGGGGAAAACATTCCCCTATTTTGTTTCCAATAGTTGGCACATTAAAGAACAATTCTTATTTATATAATGAAAAAGAATATCCCTTAAACAGACACGGTTTTGCCAGAGAAATGGAATTTGAATTGATTGAAAAATTAGAAATCCCTGTTCATTGGAATGATTTAAAG
>DAORUG010000219.1:0-4035 GCA_035433125.1 Flavobacterium sp. | reverse complement strand
ATCGAGTTGTTAGAAAAAATGAATTAGAAGAACGATATTTGATATACGATATTTGATATACGATTTACGATATACGATATACATTAATTATAACTATTTTACAACATTAAATTATTCAATATGAAATCGCCACTAACAAAGAGTTTGTTGAAAACAAACACCGATAAGTAGAAAGGCGATACCATATATGACCGCTTAAAATCAAAATTTACATATATGAAAGCTAAAATCTTAGTATTATTGTTCTTGGGAATAGTGAGCCTTCAGGCACAAACTACCAAAAAAACGGTTACACCAGTCAAGAAAACCACCACCACGACCACGACAAAAAAGCCGACTACAACATCGAAAACAACTCCAAAACCAGCAGCAGTTGTCGAAGGAATTTTTGCCACTATTGTCACCAATAAAGGAACTATTGTACTGGAATTGGAATACAAAAAAACACCGGTAACGGTAGCCAATTTTATTGCGCTTGCCGAAGGGAAAAACACCTTTGTAACCGATGAAAAACTAAAAGGAAAACCATTTTATGATGGCTTGAAATTTCACCGAGTAATTAAGGACTTCATGATTCAGGGTGGAGATCCATCAGGAAATGGTTCGGGAGGTCCTGGTTATGCTTTCAAAGATGAAATCACCGATTTGAAACACACCAAAGGAGGCATCCTTTCTATGGCTAATTCTGGGCCAGCTACAAACGGAAGCCAATTCTTTATCACCCACAAAGACACTCCGTGGTTGGACGGAAAACATACTGTTTTTGGCCACGTAACCCAAGGAATGGATGTGGTAAACCAAATTGCGCAAAATGATGTGATGCTGAAAGTAACCATCACCCGAAAAGGGACTGCTGCCAAAGCATTTGATGCACCAAAAGTATTTGCAGATTATTACAACAACAAAGCTGAAGATGCCAAAAAACAAGCGGCAATAGATGCTGAAAATCAGAAGAAGCAAGCCGAAATTCAGGCCGAAACCAAAAGAGTGTATGAAGAAAAATACAGCAGTGTAATCAAAGCTAAAGCGGCTTATTTTGCCACCGAAAAAGCTACTGCAACCACAACTCCATCTGGATTAGTGTATAAAATTACTCAAAAAGGAACCGGTATAAAACCGACTGACGGAACTACTTTCTATTTTAATTATGCCGGCTATTTTGAAGATGGAAATCTTTTTGACAGCAGTTATGCCGATGTGTGTAAAACTTACGGAAAATACGACGCCAACAGAGATGCACAAAAAGGGTACCAAGGCTTCCCTTTCGAAGCTGGTAAAAAAGACGGTATGATTCCCGGTTTTATCGAAGGTTTGAGCCTAATTTCATTTGGAGATAAAGCCATTATCTATATACCATCGAATCTTGCTTATGGCGAAAAAGGTGCCGGAGGGGTTATTCCGCCTAATGCAACTTTGATTTTCGAAATCGAAATGATAGAAAGTCAGGTAGCTCCGAAATAATAAATCCGATTTTGTCAGAAATGACAAAAATAAACCCGACAAGTAATTGGTACTTGTCGGGTTTGTTATTTTATACCAAATACTACTATATTTTACCCCAATTTTAATACTCCGTTTGTCAGGCTGTAAAGCGTCCCAGCTCTCTTGTGTTGAGACTCCTACGGACTGACAAATAGTTTATTAGTTTGGACTATTTTATATGCGTTTTTGATATTATTATAAATACTAGTCTCCATCAGACAGATAAAAGATCCGTTAGTATCCGTGTCTTTGCGAAGCAAATCTGTGTCATCCGTGTCCCATTCAACACTAAACGAACTTATTTCTTCCCAAACTTCCAGTCAAATTCGTCCTTAGCATTGATGATGGCGCCAATTTCGAATTTCACAACTTCGTCAAATTCCGTTTGCAGGATAAACCAATTGTCTTCGTTGAAATAGTTTTCGAAAGTATCGAAATCTTCTTGGGTAAATTTGGTAATGCCTTTGGCAGCCAATTCCTTTTTGACCTCACTTATTTTTTGGCCAACGATTGTGTTGCCCAACAACTCCAAGTCGGGACTTGAAGCCACGATATAACCCAGTTTCAAATCTTCATCCTGATAGAACGTCAAACGCATTTTCTGAGCATTGTAGGCAAAAATCAGGTTGTCGTCTTCGTCTTTGTAGTTGCGGTTGGGCTTTCCGTAAAGGGCGATAACATCGTTTTGTTTCATTCCGAAAAGGAGTTTATCGATTCCGTTTTTTAGGTTTATTTTCATGTTCAATTATTTTACCGCAAAGTTCGCAAAGTTTTTTTGCAAAGTTCACTCTTTTTTTGAAGTTTAAAACAATTTAGTATTACCTAGCATACAAATCAAGACCTGTTTTTAGTATAGCACCTCTTCCCTATTACCTTATCCTTTTATAAGTCAATTGCCTCAAAGTACTTTTTAAATCCCTAGAAGGTTTGTAAATAATTTTCGCCCCTTTGATGTTCGCTTTTCCTAAATCGTCAGGAGAATCGGCGGGCAAACCCTGCAAGGTGATTTGAAAAGTCCCCAGATCATCAATCTTGACGATACGACCTGCAGCCAAGGATTCGCTTATGGCTTGGGTCAAGCCAATAATGACTCCATAGCAATCTACGCGACTCACAGTAGATCGAGAAGCAACAATAGCCGCTAATTGGTTGAGATTGACCTCGCCAGTATGCACGGCACAAGGATAATATTTTGTTTCGGGTGGCGATACCAAATTGTTTTTCTTGGGCACCATTTTGAAAGATACAGCCATAAAAATAGTTTCGTTAGTTTGATAAAATAAGTTTAAAAGGACAAAGTTATCAAAAGTTAAGGACACAATACTCAATTCCTGTACATCTTTTAGGTAAAAGATGTACAGAAATGAACCAAAAGATGTACAGCAATAGACTAAAAGATGTACATCTTTTTGAAATAGTATGCTGATGCTTAAAAAAAAGCTACTGACGAGCACAAAAATGGATACTGATGAGCTTATTTTAGCCTTACAAAAGTAATGATTATGAAATGGGAAGCCAAAACAATCACACATAAAGGCAGCAAAAGAATCGCCGTCTATTTCGAAAAGGATTTAAATTTAATTGCTCGGATAAAACAAGTCGAAGGTTCACGCTGGAGTCAAACCTTGGGTGTTTGGCATCTTCCGGACACCGAGGAAAACCGAATTCGGTTTAAACTTGCACCACATTCGCACAGTATTCCTTCGAGTGAAGGCATCGAACAAATCGAGAAATTCAAACAATGGCTGCGTTCCAAACGCTATAGCGAAAGTACGATAACAACCTATAGTGAAGCCTTAAAAACCTTCCTAGTATTTTATCGAAATAAAGCCATAATCGATATTACCAACGAAGATGTAATTGTTTATAACAACGAGTATATTTTGAAAAACAATCTTTCGGCTTCTTTTCAGAACCAAACCGTCAATGCGATTAAGTTATTTTTTATGACCATTCGAGACACCAAGATGATGGTTGATAAAATTCACCGACCAAAGCGTGCCAAGGTTTTGCCTAATGTTTTGAGCAAAGAAGAAATAAAATTGATTTTGAATGCGCACAGCAACATCAAACACAAAACAATGCTCTCCTTGATTTACAGTTGTGGTTTGCGTAGAAGCGAACTTCTAAATTTAAAACCTGCCGATATTGATTCCAAAAGAGGTATTATAATCATCCGTCAAAGCAAAGGTAAAAAAGATAGAATAGCTCCTTTGTCGCCAAAAATATTAGAAATGCTGCGAGAATATTATAAAGGATATAAACCTAAAATTTGGCTTTTTGAGGGACAAATTGAGAATACAAAATATGACGAGCGAAGTTTATCAAACGTATTAAAACAGGCCTTAACAAAATCGAAAATAAGTAAGCCCGTAAGTTTACATTGGTTGCGCCACAGTTATGCCACACACTTATTAGAAAGTGGTACCGATTTACGCTATATTCAAGAATTGCTTGGACATAGCAGTAGCAAAACCACAGAAATTTATACTCATGTTAGTACGAAAAGTATTCAACAAATAAAAAGTCCTTTTGATGATTTGTAAGAAAAAA
>DAORUG010000218.1:0-4131 GCA_035433125.1 Flavobacterium sp. | reverse complement strand
CAATAGAACCCAAATAGAATCCACCGTATTTCTGACAAGCTTCTTTTACTTCTTTCTAACAAAATTTCGATGTAATTGAATAGTAAATAACGTTCTCCAAAGCTACTAGCTTTTTATAAACTGGAAACTTTTTTTATTTCCCCAACATCTCCATCAATTCCAAAGCTCTTCTAGTGGTTTTTACATTATCAAAAGTTAATAAAAGCCTTAATCCAGCAGGCGTTTGTTTTTCTTTCATTACACAAATAGCGCTGTTTTTTTGAACAAACTGGATTACCTGATGAAAGCGTTTGCTGGTATAAAAATCCGAGTTTTGATCCGCAACAAAATAACCAATCATCTTGCCTTTTTTCATCACTAATTTTTCGATTCCGACTTTCGTAGCAATCCATTTGATGCGAATACTGTTCATCAAAGCCAAGGCTCTTGGTGGCATTGGTCCAAAACGATCAATCAGTTTATTTTGGAAAACAACCAATTCTTCTTCGTTGGTTACATTGCCCAATTCGTTGTACAAACTCAAACGTTCTGTGACATTATTAATGTATTCATCCGAAAACAACAACTCAAAATCGGTGTCGATTTGCAAATCTTTAACGTATTCTTTTTCGACTCCGCTATCTTCGTTTTCATACAAATCCTTGAATTCGTTTTCCTTCAATTCATCGATGGCTTCGTTCATAATTTTTTGATAGGTGTCAAAACCAATTTCGTTGATGAAACCAGATTGTTCGCCACCTAATAAATCTCCCGCACCACGAATTTCCAAATCCTTCATCGCAATGTTGAAACCGCTTCCCAGTTCCGAGAATTGTTCCAAAGCCTGAATTCGTTTTCGAGCATCATCCGTCATCGCCGAATATGGTGGACAAATGAAATAACAAAACGCTTTCTTGTTGCTACGACCCACGCGACCGCGCATTTGATGCAAATCAGACAGTCCAAAATTATTCGCATTATTAATGAAAATCGTATTCGCATTCGGAACATCCAATCCGCTTTCGATAATGGTTGTTGCAACCAAAACATCGAATTCTCCGTTCATAAAAGCCAACATTAATTCCTCCAATTTCTTGCCGTCCATTTGGCCGTGACCAATTCCAACTCTTGCATCAGGCACCAATCGCTGAATCATTCCGGCAACTTCCTTGATGTTTTCTATTCGATTGTTGATAAAGAAAACCTGTCCGTTGCGCTGAATTTCATACGAAATAGCATCCCGAATGAGCTCTTCACTAAAACCAACCACATTCGTTTCGATAGGATAACGATTGGGCGGAGGAGTTGTAATCACTGATAAATCTCTTGCTGCCATCAACGAAAACTGCAAGGTTCTCGGAATTGGCGTTGCCGTTAATGTCAACGTATCGACATTGGCGGCGATGGTTTTGAGTTTGTCTTTTACGTTGACACCAAATTTTTGTTCTTCGTCCACAATCAACAATCCAAGGTCTTTGAAAACCACATTTTTGTTGACCAATTGATGCGTTCCAATAACAATATCCAATTTTCCTTCGGCTAATTGTTGGAGCGTTTCGGCTTTTTGTTTGGCACTTCTAAAACGGTTCAAATAACCTATGGAAACCGGCATATCTTTCAACCTTTCAGTAAAAGTTCTATAATGTTGGTAAGCCAAAATCGTCGTTGGAACCAAAATAGCGACTTGTTTAGAATTGTCCACGGCTTTAAAAGCAGCACGAATGGCAACCTCTGTTTTTCCAAAACCCACATCGCCACAAACCAAGCGATCCATCGGTCGATCGCTTTCCATATCGGCTTTGACTTCGGCAGTTGATTTGGTTTGGTCGGGCGTATCTTCGTAGATGAAGGAACTTTCCAATTCATTTTGCAAATAGCTGTCGGGCGCAAAACGGAATCCTTTTTCCAATTTTCTTTTGGCGTACAATTGGATCAAATTGAACGCAATATGTTTGACTCTAGCTTTGGTTTTTTGCTTCAGAATCTTCCAAGCATTCGAACCTAGTTTATAAATTTTGGGTGGCGTTCCGTCTTTTCCGGTGTATTTCGAAATTTTGTAAAGCGAGTGAATGCTCACATAAACGATATCATTATCGGCATAAACGAGTTTGATGGCTTCTTGAGTTTTGCCTTCGACTTGAATTTTTTGCAAACCTCCAAATCGTCCAATTCCGTGATCGATGTGCGTTACATAATCGCCAACGGACAAAGTCGTCAATTCTTTTAAAGTGATATTCTGCTTCTTCGAAATAGTACTTTTGATGCTGAATTTATGATACCGCTCGAAAATTTGATGATCGGTATAACAAGCCAATTGATTTTCTTCGTCGATAAATCCTTGATAAATGGGTAAAACAATGGTGTTGTATTGCTTACGGATGTTCTCGGAATTTTCTTCATCCAAAGTTTCGAAAATATCGTGGAATCGTTTGGCTTGGGCTTCATTGGAACAAAACAAATAATTTTTGTATCCGTTGAAATGGTTGTCATTCAAATTATTCAACAACAAATCGAATTGTTTGTTGAACGAGGGTTGCGGTTTGATGTGAAAATCAAATGCTTTCTTGGTTTTATAAATTGGTTTCGAACTCAATTCGACAACCGAAAAATCGAGACTTTTCTTGATGAATTCCTTTTGGTTCAAAAACAATTGTTCTGGCGCAACGTGATTTACCGTGGCGTTCAGATTTTCGAAAATCTCGGTGGCTTTGGCAAATAATTTATCCAATTTAGAGAAAAGCAAATCCGTATCTTGGATAAAAATAACCGTTTGATTGTTGATATATTCTAAGAAACTTTCGCGGTTTTCCTGAAAGAATTTATTCTCGACATTGGGAATAATCGTGATTTTCTTTTGCTTTTCGATAGACAATTGGGTTTCTACATCAAAGCTTCGAATGCTTTCGACTTCGTCACCAAAAAACTCAATCCGATACGGATTATCATTCGAAAAGGAGAACACATCGACAATTCCTCCACGAACCGAAAATTCGCCGGGTTCCGTGATGAAATCCACTCTTTTGAATTCGTATTCGAACAAAACTTCGTTGATAAAATCTATGGAAACTTTGTCGCCAACAGCCACTTTCAAAGTGTTTTTATCCAATTCTTTTCGGGTAACCACTTTTTCGAAAAGTGCTTCGGGATAAGTAACAATAATTGCAGGTTTCTTGCGGGAATTGATGCGATTTAACACTTCGGCGCGAAGCAAAACATTGGCATTGTCGGTATCTTCAATCTGGTACGGGCGACGATAGGAACCGGGATAAAAAAGCACGTCTTCTTCGCCAATCATTTGCTCCAAATCGTTCAAATAATAAGCCGCTTCCTCCTTGTCGTTCAGGATAAGTAAAAACGGTTTCTCGATTTTTTTGAAAAGCGATTGTACCACAAACGAAAGCGACGAACCTATCAATCCATTCAACTGGATTTTTTGGTCGGCTTGCTGCAAACTATCGACAATTTGCTTGACTTTTGGCGAATTATCGTAGGTTTTATATAAGACTGATTTACTCAACGCGAGGGATATTTGGGTCTATAGGCATTTGTGGCGAATTTGGAATAGCTCTTGCAGAATCAAGCATTTTGATTAAATCCGACTCTCCTTCTTCGAGCGGAATTTTACTTTTTTGAACAATTTTGTCCATTTGATTTTGCAAAGCGATTAATTGGATGTTGATTTCAGGAATCAAAGCAATAACTTTCTGTTCGGGAATGTCACTTAAATGAATGTATAAATCCAGCATTCGCACTTTAGTAATCAAAATGGCAATTCTGGCTTTTATTTGAGGTTTGTTGAATTCTAATGGAATTTGGTTATTCAAAGCCAATACTTTCTTAGAAAGTTCGGCTGATTTTTTCTGAAAAGCTCCAATGGTTTTCTTTGGTTTTTGATCTAATTCAGAGAGAAACTCCCGCAATTCTTTCCAGGCTAATGCCGAAGATCGTGAAGTTTCGTTGATAGGTTTGGCATTAAAAACCCAAGCTTTATCGATAATCGAAAAGATTAATTCTTTCTTTTTGATGTCTTTTATAGATTCTACTTGACGTTTTTCGTTCTCGTTTTTACAAGAAAACAAACCGAAAATCAATAAAAAGACATATATATATTTAAATTTCATTCGTAATAAGTTAAGTCGCAAAGTTACGAAG
>DAORUG010000217.1:0-4153 GCA_035433125.1 Flavobacterium sp. | reverse complement strand
GAATTTGCCAAAGGTTTAGGTCTAGAAGTCTTATTGGAAGTACATAATTTGGAAGAACTCGAAAAATCGATAATGCCAACATTAGATATGATTGGCGTAAACAACAGAAACCTGAAAACCTTCGAAGTGAGTTTAGATTTCAGCAAGCAATTGGCGGATCAAATTCCAAACGATTTTGTGAAAGTTTCCGAAAGCGGCATTTCATCCATCGAAGCTATTAACGAACTAAAACCTTTTGGTTACAAAGGTTTTTTGATTGGTGAAAACTTTATGAAAACCGACAACGCGGGAAAAGCAGCAACGGAATTTATCAGCCAACTAAACAGCCCCCTAACCCCCGAAGGGGGAACTAGCAACTTGTAGCAAATATTAAATTATGCAATCAACTTCAAAAAACATATCCACAAAGACTAATCCAGTTACGGCTCCCTCTCCTTCGGAGAGGGCTGGGGTGAGGATTAAAATCTGCGGAATGAAATACCCCGACAATATACTCGAAGTAGGCGCGCTCCTACCCGATTATATGGGCTTTATATTCTGGGAGAAATCGGCTAGATATTTTGACGGTATCATTCCTGAATTGCCAAAATCTATAAAAAAAGTGGGGGTTTTTGTCAATGCTCCTTTGGATGAAATCCTAGAAAAAATAAAAAACCACGATTTGCAAGCTGTTCAATTACACGGTGATGAATCTGTGGAATTTTGCGAATCTTTAAAAAAAAATACACCAAAACTGATAGATGTCATAAAAGTATTTCCAATTTTAGATACCTTTGACTTTGGAATTTTAAATTCCTACGAAAAGGTGTGCGATTTTTTTCTTTTTGATACCAAAGGGAAATTACCTGGTGGCAACGGAACTACTTTCGACTGGAAAGTATTGGAACAATATCCATCGACCAAACCGTTTTTCTTGAGTGGTGGAATTGGTATTGAAGAATTGGACTCAATAAATGAAATTTTAAAAACCAATTTACCCATTTATGCCATCGACGTAAACAGTAAATTTGAAATCGAACCTGGACTAAAAAATATACAATTATGTAGAGACGCATTGCAGTGCGTTTCTACATTTAAAAAATAAAAAAAATAAAAATGTCATACAACGTTAACGAAAAAGGCTATTACGGAGAATTTGGAGGAGCATACATTCCTGAAATGTTATATCCCAATGTAGAGGAATTACGCCAACAATATTTAAAAATTACTGCAGAACCTGAATTTCAGGAAGAATTTGATGCCTTGCTCAAAGATTATGTAGGTCGTCCTACTCCACTGTATTTTGCAGAACGATTATCTAAAAAATACAACACCAAAGTGTATCTCAAAAGAGAAGATTTATGCCATACCGGCGCACATAAAGTAAACAACACTATTGGGCAAATTTTATTGGCCAAACGATTAGGCAAAACCAGAATCATTGCCGAAACTGGAGCTGGTCAACACGGTGTTGCCACAGCAACGGTTTGTGCCTTGATGGGATTGGAATGTATTGTGTATATGGGCGAAATCGACATCAAACGACAAGCACCAAATGTAGCTCGAATGAAAATGTTGGGTGCTGAGGTTCGTCCCGCGCTTTCTGGTTCCAGAACGCTGAAAGATGCCACAAACGAAGCCATTCGGGATTGGATTAACAATCCTGTTGACACCTATTATATCATTGGTTCCGTAGTGGGACCGCATCCTTATCCAGATATGGTGGCGCGTTTTCAAAGTGTAATTTCTAAAGAAATCAAAGAGCAATTATTAGAAAAAGAAGGTCAGGAAAATCCCGATTATGTAATAGCTTGTGTCGGTGGCGGAAGCAATGCTGCTGGTGCTTTTTACCATTTTTTAGACAATCCTGATGTAAACATTATCGCAGTTGAAGCAGCTGGATTAGGAGTAGATTCTGGTGAAAGTGCTGCTACTTCTGCTTTGGGAAAAATTGGTGTCATTCACGGAAGTAAAACCCTATTGATGCAATCTGTGGACGGACAAATCACCGAACCTTATTCGATTTCTGCTGGTTTAGATTACCCGGGAGTTGGCCCGATGCACGCCAATTTATTCGCAACCGGAAGAGCAGAATTCATCTCAATTACAGACGATCAAGCGATGCAGTGGGGGCTAAAATTGTCAAAATTGGAAGGCTTAATTCCCGCCATCGAAAGTGCTCATGCTTTTGCTGTTTTAGACGAAAAAAAATTCAAACCTACTGATATTGTCGTGTTCAATTTATCCGGTCGTGGCGACAAGGATTTGAATACTTATATTGATTATTTTAAATTATAATTGACAAAAATAGAAGACTATGATTAAATTATTCACCTACGGCACTTTGCAACATGAAGATGTGCAAGAAAACCTTTTTGGTCGTGTTTTACAAGGAACTCCTGAAAAATTAATTGGATATGTTTTAAAAAGAATTCAAATCGAAGAAGAATTTGGAATTGTTCACTATCCTGTAATTGTGGAGACAAAAAATGAAGAAGATTTCATTGATGGAATTGTATATGAAGTTACAGAAAAAGAGCTGAATCAGGCCGATTTGTATGAAGGAATGCATTACAAACGGGTGGCAGTTCAGCTACATTCAAACCAAAAAGCTTGGGCTTATAGTGCCGCCAATTTAACCCACTTTTAAACTATTTTTAAAGATTTCACAACTTTTAAAAAGTTGCCAAATCTAATTACTAAAAAAATAAAATGAATAGAATAAATCAAAAATTACTAGAAACAAAAAAAATACTTTCCATCTATTTTTCTGCTGGATATCCAAACCTAAACGATACCGTAAAAATCATTGAAGATTTAGAAAAAAATGGTGTCGATATGATTGAAATCGGATTGCCTTTCAGCGATCCATTGGCCGACGGTCCAACAATTCAAGAAAGTTCGACCCAAGCTTTGCACAACGGAATGACCACACAAGTTTTGTTTAACCAACTCAAAAACATCCGAAAAACAGTTTCGATTCCGCTGGTTATTATGGGGTATTTCAATCCAATGTTACAATATGGCGTGGAAAATTTCTGCCAGAAATGTGCCGAAATTGGTATCGACGGCTTAATCATTCCTGACCTTCCGGTTGATGTTTATGCAGACGAATTCAAAGCTACTTTCGAGAAATACGGACTCAAAAACATCTTCCTGATTACGCCACAAACTTCGGTTGAGCGCATTCGTTTTATCGACAGCGTTTCGGACGGATTTATTTATATGGTAAGCTCCGCGAGTGTTACCGGTTCACAATCCGGTTTTGGAAGCGTTCAAGAAGAGTATTTCAAACGCATCGCCGATATGAACCTGAAAAATCCTCAAATCATCGGTTTTGGAATTAGTAATAAGGAAACCTTTAATCAAGCCACGCAATTTGCCAAAGGCGCGATTATAGGAAGTGCTTTTATCAAAAACCTGACAGATAATGGAGTTGGAAGTATTGGGGAATTTGTGAAAGCGATTCGATAAGCAGTTACTATTTTAGAAAAATATAATACCGCAAATTCGCAAATTATTTAGCATTGAATGCTTTGTATAATTTGCGAATTTGCGGTTTTTTTTTTGTATATTAGCTAACTTAATACCTAAGTTTTTATTGTTTAAAATTACACAATTTTGAATATTGAATCTATTTTATTTTGAAATATAAACTCTGACTCTAACTATTAAAAAAATCTATTATTGGAAAAAATTAAAAAATATGTTTTAGGTAAATCCTTGGAAGATATTCTAGATTGTCATATATCAAATCGATCTCCAATAATCAAGGTTTTAGATAATCAAATAATTGAACCAAAGAAAATATCATTAGAAGGATTAGAATTTTTGGATTGGATCAATAAGTACCTTGAAAAATTGGAATTGGTTAATTATAATTCTGATTGGAAAGTATTAGAAGTCCCTTTTGATGAATATGAAGATTATAAAATTAGAGTACAATTTTCAACAAATAATGCAGAATTTTTTAATGACATAAGACAATTGAACATTTTACTTAATAGGTTAAAGATAATTTTCGATTTCATAGAACCAAGCATTTCAAATAAGTATACTTCAAGCCTTGAAATAAGAAATATAATTTTATTAGCTTCAATGGAAGTAGAAACTCATTGGAAAATATTGTTAACGACTAATAACTATGGTAAAAATCGATTAACAACTTCAGATT
>DAORUG010000216.1:0-4212 GCA_035433125.1 Flavobacterium sp. | reverse complement strand
CCAGTTCCCTTATAATCGCTATCATTTCTTCCTAGTTGAACAAATTTTTCAAAAATTTTCTCTTGGTCTGCAGCATCAATTCCAACTCCATTATCAGAAATTTGAAACTCAATATGATGCAAATTATTTTCTACTTTAATTAAATTTGCACTAATAATTACTTCCCCGTTTTTGGTAAATTTCAATGCATTACTGACCAAATTCATCAGTATTTGAGCCAATCGCAATTTGTCGCCAATAAGATATTCTGGAATTTCTGAATCTACTTTGACGTGAATTTTATTATTATGACTTTGTGAAATAAAGGAAAGGGCATTTTTTACTAATTTAATTTCATCCGAAAGATTGAAGGTTAAATTTTCGAGAATTATTCTGTTTTCTTCAATTTTATTGATTTGTAAAATATCATTGACAAGTGACAATAAATAACGAGCCGAAAATTTTAGCGAGTTCAAATGAGGACTTTTTGCCAATTCTTTATGCTCATCCAATAACAAATTGGTAATTCCAATAACGCCATACAACGGAGTTCTTAGTTCGTGGCTAATAGTCGATACAAATTGTGTTTTTGCTAGAGATGCTTCTTCGGCTTTATCTTTAGCAATTAACAATTCTTCATTGGAAAGTATGAGGTCGTGATTTACCTTCTTCTTGAAATTATAATTTTTGTAAAGAGAATACAATAACATCAATAATACCAAGAATACAACAATAAATAAAACCACTATTAGACGAGATTTTTTAAGACTTTGAGCCTGTAAATCTATTTCTGTTTCAATTCTATCAATTTCTCTTTTATATTCGTCCAATTCCAGATTAACTCCAGTGACATTCACCTTTTTTAGCAATCCTTCGTTATAAATTTGCTCTGTAATTTTATCATAAATTACTAAGTTTTCATAAGCTTGTTTATAATCACCTTTTTTCAATAAAAACTTAGAATATTCTTGGTGGGAAAAAGCTAAATCATTCTTTTCGCCAAATTTTTTCCCAAGACTTATAGCTTTCAAAAAATAGGATTCAGCAGTTTTATCAGCGCCAATGTGATTGCTATACATTCCATTTAGCATATTGAAAACAACTATTGTTGTTTCATTTCCAAATTTCGGATGGTATTTATTTATATATTTCAAATAGGGTAATCCGTTTTCAAATTGACCAATATCAAAATAAGCCCAAGCTATATTTAATTTTGTGAAAACAATTTGGCTAGTATCAGACGCTTTTTGACTGTATTCTAAGGACTTTTTATAATAATTGATACCTTTTTGATACTCTTTTTTTTCAAAGCAATACACATTACCTAAATTATTATTTAAATAATTTTTGATAGTATCATTATTCGTTTTGTTAGCATATGCTAACCCTTTTTTATAAAAGAAAATTGCTTTGTCATACTCGGATAATGCATCGAAATTAGCCGCGATAATATTATAAGATGCAGCAATCAAATAATCATCCTTAATGATTGTAGCATAATTCAAACTCAATCTTGCTGTTTCCAGCGATTTTTCAAATTTTTCTGAATTCAAATATTTTACTGCAAGTTTTGCAGTATTTCGTATTTCTGATTTTGGAGGGATTTTAGTTTGTGCAAATGAAATAATACTGAAAGAATTCAGTAAAATAAGTAATAATAAAATAAGACGAATTTGATGCATACTAATTTAAATCATTCCAAATATACATTATAAATTTATATAAAAACCAATAATAAGAGGTTTTTATAAGTTATTCCTTAATATATAATGATTCAAAATATAATTTAACTAAAAAAGCATTGCAAAAAAAATACCGCTCAAAAATTAGAGCGGTATTAAAATATATATTTTGAAATTTATTCAGAATGAGAATCTTCGCCTTCCCATTTTCCAACTACAGATGTTGCTAAAGCATTTCCTAAAACATTGGTTGCGCTTCGAAACATATCACAAAAATGGTCTATTGGAAGAATTAAAGCAATACCTTCAATTGGTATTTTAAACATTCCGCAAGTAGCTGCAACAATGACTAAACTGGCTCTTGGAACTCCTGCAATCCCTTTGCTGGTGAGCATCAGTACTAAAAGCATCGTCATTTGTGTTCCCATATCCAATTCGATTCCATAGGCTTGTGCGATAAATAAACTGGCAAAAGTCATATACATCATACTGCCATCTAAATTGAAAGAATATCCCAAAGGCAGCATAAATGCTACGATTTTATCTTTTATTCCAAAACGTTCCAATTCCTCGGTCAATTTTGGAAAAACCGCTTCGCTACTGGTTGTACTAAAAGCAATAATCAGTGGGCCAACTATGTGATTCAATAAAGTTTTCATTCTTTTTCCAAGAAAAATAAACCCTACGGCTAAAAGAAAAACCCATAACGAACCAATTCCTACTAAAAATGATGCGAAAAATTTAATATAAGTTAACACTAAATCGTTCAAGTCTTTAATAGCAAAAACACCTGCAATCGCACCAAAAACGCCCATTGGAGCAAATTTCATCACATAATTTACCATTTTAAGGACAATATGTGATAAAACTTCAATGGCATGAGTAACCGGTTTTGCATAATTGCCAATGGAAGCAGCTGCTAATCCGAAAAAGATGGAGAAAATTACTATTTGAATAATTTCATTATTCGCCATAGCTTCAACGATACTTTTGGGAATAATGTGTTCGATAAAATTTTGGGCCGAAAAACTTTGTGTATTTCCTGTAACTTCCGCAGCAGTAGATAAATCGATATTGGATAAATTCAGTCCAACTCCAGGTTTCAAAACATTGACCCAAAATAAACCTATCAACAATGAAATAAATGAAGCACTAAAAAACCAACCTAATGCTTTTCCTCCCACACGTCCTACGGTTTTAATATCGCCTAACTTTGCAATTCCAGGTACTAATGTGCTAAACACCAATACGGCAATTATCATTTGTACTAAGCGTATAAAAATTGTTGCTAATATTTTTATCTTATCGCTAAATTCTTTGGCAAAAGTTACATCATAATTATTATGAACATAAATGCCTAAGAATGCACCTAAAAGCATTGCAATGACAATTTGAACAGTAAGATTTCCTAAAAAGGATTTTTTTTGGGTTTCGGTTTGGGTCATTATTTTCAGTGTTTAGTTTGCAGTATTCTGTTTGCAGTTCGTACTGAACATTACAAACTAAACACCAAAACTATTTAAAATAGGTTTTGTTTAACAAATAAAAATCGGCAAGAACTATGGCAGCCATCGCTTCGACAATTGGGACTGCACGTGGAACAACACAAGGATCGTGACGACCTTTTCCTTGCATTTCTGTAATATTTCCAGTATTATCAAGTGATTCTTGTTTTTGCATAATGGTTGCTACCGGTTTAAAAGCCACTCGGAAATAAATATCCATTCCGTTGCTGATTCCACCTTGAATTCCACCAGAAAGATTCGTTCTGGTAGTTCCATCAGGATTGTATAAATCATTATGCTCACTTCCCTTCATTTTGGCTCCACAGAAACCGCTACCAAATTCGAAACCTTTTACAGCATTTATCGAAAGCATGGCTTTACCTAATTCGGCGTGTAATTTATCGAATACGGGTTCTCCTAAACCAATGGGAACATTTTGAATCACACAAGTTACAGTTCCACCAACGGTGTCACCTTGTTTCTTAATTACGCGAATGTATTCTTCCATTTCCGCAGCCATTTTTTCATCAGGACAACGAACAGGATTGCTTTCTATTTTTGAAAAATCTAAATCTTGATATGGTTTTTCTAGGAATATGTGTCCAACAGAAGAAACAAAAGCATTGATTTTTATTTCCGGCAACATTTGTTTTGCAACCGCTCCAGCAACTACTCTACTGGCAGTTTCTCGAGCAGAACTCCTTCCGCCGCCACGATAATCACGAACACCATATTTTTTTTCGTACACATAATCCGCGTGACTAGGTCTGTAATTGTCTTTTATATGCGAATAATCATCTGATTTTTGATTGGTATTTGGAATAATAAATCCAATTGGTGTTCCTGTCGTTTTACCCTCGAAAATTCCTGATAAAAATTGTACATCATCTGGCTCTTTTCGTTGGGTTACTATAGCGGATTGCCCTGGTTTTCTGCGTGACATTTCAACTTGAATGGCATCAAAATCTAATGCAATTCCTGAAGGACATCCATCAATTATTCCGCCTAAAGCTTCTCCGTGAGATTCACCAAATGTTGTTATTCTA
>DAORUG010000215.1:1980-4223 GCA_035433125.1 Flavobacterium sp. | reverse complement strand
GAAAACTGGAGTTTTCTTTTGGATCTCAAAATTATATGGTTGACGGTTTTTAATGTTTTTCGAGGGGAAAAGAACGCGTTTTGACCCCCTAGCCCCCTAAAGGGGGAACAGGAGAGATTAATCGGTTAACTGCTTAATTGTTTAGCCCTTCGTTCCTCGTCAAGCACGGAATGACGGGTTAGCGATTGTCCTTCCCTTCGACCCTTCGACCCTTCGACCCTTCGACAAGCTCAGGGCAGGCTGAGCTCAGGGCAAGCTGAGCTGCCATTGACGTTTTTTTTGAGTAGGGCTTCGTCCTTCGTCCTTCGTCTACGCTCAGGATGACAGCTCAGGATGACGGCTCAGCCTGACAAAAGCGATGTCATTTTATATTGCTTTTTTGTAATAAATTCAATCGCAATGACGGGTTGCCAAACGTTTTTTTTATCAGTAGGCTATTGTATCAATTCCAAACAAGATACTCCATTTTGTCAATGGGCTTGTCAACGTTTAAAATCGTATTTTTGTGACTCTATCTTAGCAGGATAATGGAAAACCAAATAGAAATATTTAAAACGAAGGATAACCAAACAGAAGTTCAAGTACGATTTGAACAAGAAACAGTATGGTTAGATGCTCATATGATTGCATCATTGTTTGCAGTAAATAGACCCGCAATCGTAAAACATATTCAAAATATCTATAAATCTGATGAGCAACTAGAGGTTTCAACCTGTTCTATTTTGGAACAGGTTGCTGCTGATGGTAAGTAAAAAAAGATGAAACTCTATAATTTAGATATTTTATCATCTGTTTATAACGTAAAATCTAAAATCGCAACACAATACTTAAAAGACTATTTCTCTAACTATAGAATTTCAGTATAATGGAACATCAAATAGAAATATACAAATCTATCGACAATGCAATCGAACTTCAAGTTAACCTTGATAATGATACCGTTTGGCTCAATCGACATCAATTGGCAATGCTTTTTGATAGAGATATAAAAACCATTGGAAAACATATTAATACTATTTTTGATGAACAAGAATTAGATTTTAAGTCAACTGTCGCAAAATTTGCGACAGTTCAAATAGAAGGCGACAGAAAAAAAGAACATTACAACCTCGATGTTATTATATCAGTTGGATACCGCGTAAAATCCAAACGAGGCACCCAATTTCGTCAATGGGCCACCCAAAGATTGAAAGACTATTATTTAGAATATAAATTAGCAGCATAATGGAACATCAAATAGAAATATACAAATCTTTCGACAATGCAATTGAACTTCAAGTTAACCTTGATAATGATACCGTTTGGCTCAATAGAAATCAATTGGCATTGCTTTTTGATAGAGATATTAAAACTATAGGTAAGCATATAAACACTATTTTTTTTGAAGGAGAACTTTCTAAAAAATCAGTTGTCGCAAATTTTGCGACAACTGCAATTGATGGAAAAACATATAAAGTAGATCATTACAACCTCGATATTATTATATCCGTCGGTTACCGAGTAAAATCAAAACAAGGCACTCAATTTCGTCAATGGGCCACCCAAAGATTGAAAGACTATTTGGTACAAGGGTATGCTATAAACGAAAAGCGATTGAAGGAAACCGAGAATAAGTTTCAGGAATTGAAACAAGCTGTAAAACTATTAGAAAATATAGTCCAAACTAAAGAAATAACGGGTGATGAAGCACAAGGCTTGCTAAAAGTATTGAGTGATTATGCTTTTGCCTTGGATATTTTAGACCAATACGACCATCAAACTTTAAAAATAGCGGAAACTGATACCGATGAAGTTTTCAAGATTTCCTATTCAGAAGCCATAAAGGCTATTGCAGGATTAAAGACTAAATTTGGAGGTTCTAATTTGTTTGGTAACGAGAAAGACGATTCGTTTAAAAGCTCTTTGGAAACAATTTACCAAACTTTTGATGGTATCGATTTATATCCATCGGTACAGGAAAAAGCGGGGCATTTGTTGTATTTTGTGACCAAAAACCATTCATTTTCGGATGGTAACAAAAGAATAGCCGCTTTTCTGTTTATTTGGTTTCTAGAGCGAAATGCTTTGTTGTATCACGAAGGAAAAAAAGTAATTGACGATAATGCCTTGGTAGCCTTGACCTTGATGATAGCCGAATCGAAACCCGATGATAAAGATATGATGGTTAAGGTCATCATTAATTTGATTAATAATAGATAAGGGGTTGTTGGTTCTCAGTTGTGGGTTAATTGGTTAATTGGTTA
>DAORUG010000215.1:0-1880 GCA_035433125.1 Flavobacterium sp. | reverse complement strand
TTGGTTAGTTGGTATTCTTTGCCTGTGCGTGTTTTTCTTAGCAAATCAACAACAAACGATATTCTCCTTCCTTTTCTATGGGTGCTCTGTGAATACAAGGCAACACCTGCTGTTCCGGATGATCGACCGCCAGACGCCAGAGGTGTCCTATTCCTAAATTAACAGGCGTGGTATTGGGTTGCGCCTGATAATGCAAATCAAAATAGTTTTCCTTCAAAAAGTCTTCCAATTCCTCCGCTGAGCCGTTGTGTAAGGCTGCCAACTTTTCCCGAATTTCAGGAATCCGAATTTTTTGTTCTGCTTGGGTATTCGCAATAATATCACTGGCCGCTCCGTGATAGGTACATAAAAAAGTATCCGTGGCAATGGGCGAACGATCCACATGATAGGAATACACATCGGTGGAAATGAAATCGAACTCCTCATCCCGTTCGTAACACTTCAATAAATTAAGTGAAGGAGAAGCTCCGAAATCCGTTAATACTTGTAAATCATTTAAGATTATTTCCCGGGCAAGATTCCCTTTTTCGGACAGTTGGAGTGCCAATAGGTCTTTAGGAGTCACTTCCGTTATATTTTCCTTTAATTGCAGTTGGTTTACAATCGCCGCAAAATCACCTTCCAAATTTCGATACCAGCATAAGGCATTGGTTTCTCCTTTAAAATCGGTATGTATCAGTTCCGAAAAAGTGGCTACTATGCCTATTTGGTTGCTGTCAGAAAAGGTATTGCTCATAGTAGGTGATCAAGAAGCTAATTACTTCCTGCACTACAAAATTAAGGAATTGTTGGGAGTTATCGGTTATGTAGAGTGAGCTTTCAGGGCATTCGCTTTTAAAAATTTCCACCACAAATTCCACAAATTTTCACACACGAGCGAAGCGAACTGACGAAGTAAATTCAAAGTCTGTTTTTGGTATGTTTGAGTTAATTATGCTGTTGCTGGTAGGTTCATTTTTGCGGAAATTTGTGTAATTTGTGGTTAAAGAGAATTATGCTTTTTAAAAGCGAATGCCATGGTGAGCTGTGAGTTATGGGGTAATTGATTGTTGTTTTTTCAGAACAATAATCTTAGCGGTCATTTAAAATTTTGTCCTATCAAAAAAAGATTGTAGCTTTGAAAAAATCGATTTACCCATACTACTACAGCCCTATTTTATGAAAAAATACTATCTACACAACGGAACTGAAAGCAGCGGTCCTTTTGATATAGAAGAATTGAAAGCTAAAAATATTACCAAAGCAAGTCCTGTGTGGTTCGAAGGGATGTTACACTGGAAAACGGCTGGCGAAATCCCTGAACTCCACCAACTTTTTACCGTGAATCCCCCACCCTTTCCACTGTTTGAAACCCCAAAACCGACACCCAAAGTAGAGACCAAAAAAGAAGCACGCAAGATTCTAGGTATGTCGAAAAATGTCTTTTTTATCGCTTGTGCGGCGGTGGTGCTATTGATAGGCATCTCTGTTTTGAAAAACATTGAAGAAAACAGAAGTCGAGAATTAAGAATCAAAAATCATAAAACCGAAGTCGAAAACTACCAATTGGAACTGAAACAAAAGGAATTAGACGAACAAAAAATTCAGGCGGTCATACAAGAGAAAATCGATGCCGAAAGAGCGGCCAGAGCACTCACACAAAACGCTAACAACAGGCTTTTACAAATAGAAAAACTATTGGCGGATTACCAAAATAATTTGATTGAAACTCAAAAAAAACTAGAAAATGCTTCTGGTTTTAAGCTTTTGAGAACTGGCGCAGAAAAGAAAGAACAAATGGATTTGTTGCAAAAAAACATTGACTCTTTCAGAACTGCCATGGAGGAACTCAAAAACGAATCCGATCAGTTGAAACTGGAAATGGAGAAGATACCGAAATA
>DAORUG010000214.1:0-4291 GCA_035433125.1 Flavobacterium sp. | reverse complement strand
TGTGAAGCAAGAAGACAATTCATATGAAATAAAATAAGATTGATTTTAGACTTTAAAAGGGGATAATCTTAGTGATTATCCCCTTTTTTGTGTTTTGTTTTTCGTCGTTTTTTAACATCTGAAAGACAAAAAAGAGTGTAATTATGGCTGTTTTATAATAATTACACGAATTAAATGAGAGATGCAAAAATTAAATATATAAATACAATTTAGCCAAGATTACAAAAAAAATGTTATTTTTACTCTTGAGCAAAATCTAAATATCCTTTTTTTAATCCTGTTTGATCTGAATGCTAATAGACGTTTATGCCAATCAACCGCTTTCGAAATCCTATATTTTCATAAAAAGGATTGAATCCTTTGCAAAATCAACGGCTTCTTTACAAGCCTTTTGCATTGCGAGTTTTTTGCTTTGTTATTTTAATTTTCTTCTATTGGATCAAGCAGAAGGATTTTCCTTTTTTTTTCATTTATTTTTTTTCATTTATTTTTTTAGTTTGATAATTACCACCCAATTGGACGCATACAGCCGATATCAAAATTATAAAATGGCTAAAGATTTATTGCACCAATATGGATTTAAAAAACCGCTGATAAAAGTATTCTCTAAGTCAAAATGCCAAAGAGAAGCTATTATTGAAGCCGGAAATTGTTTGGGAATTAAAAAAGAAGTAAACGATTATTTTTACAGTATGGGTTTTCGATGGTATCACATTTTGCCTCATATAATAGTAAAAAAACCCCAAACCTTTTTTACAAAATCATATTGGTTGTCCACTTTTTTTGTTTCAAATTACAAAAGCAAATATTTTTATTGGTGAGAAAGCTAGAAATCCAAAACATGGCGCTGAGCTATGGCAATCAAAGAATTTTAAAGGGAATTGATTTTGAAATTACCGAGGGTAAAATTACCGCACTCATTGGCCCTAATGGAGCCGGGAAAAGTTCTGCTTTTAGAGTTTTAGCTGGATTGGTTGCACCGGATAGCGGAAAACTATTTTTGGATGAAAAGCCACTAAAAGATTTTAATGCTCTGCGAAAACAGTGTGGCTATTTGCTCGAAACAGCCGACTTTTATCCCTATCTCAGCGGGAAAAAAAATCTGGAACTTTTTATAGGGCTTACCAATTCAAAAGCTAATACATCGAATTTATTAGAAAAAGTGGGACTTAGTCAAGCCGCCAATAAAAAAATACAATACTATTCTCGTGGAATGAAACAACGATTGGGATTGGCACAAGTATTAATTGACAATCCTTCTTTTTTAATTTTAGACGAACCTTTCAATGGATTGGATCCAGAAGTCAAAGCGCAAATTCTTACCCTTTTGGTGGATTTAAAAAAACAGGGAAAAGGCATTTTGGTTTCCACTCATCTTTTAGAAGATATTGAAAGCATTGCAGATGATTTTATACTATTGAATCAAGGCGAAATCTATCTTTCCGGAAATATGGAAAAGTATCGAACAGACAAGCAAAATGTTATCTTGTATTTTGAAGAAGCCTTGCCAACTCTTCTTGAAATCGGTTTCGAATATACTATAAAAGCCAATACATTACTAATTAGTGCAAGCATTCAAGAAACGAAAATGGTGGCGAAAAAACTCCAAGAATTGGGTTTTATTCCATATAAAATAGAGCGCTCCAGCATTTTGTATGACAAATATATGGAAATAGCCAAATGAGACAATTGCTAAAATTTGAAGTCGTAAAATTGATGCACCGGCCAAGAACTTTTTTAAGTATTGGTTTGATGTTGGTTTTAGTTGGACTCATTTTTTGGGGTTTAAAATCAGAAGGAGAAAATGCCTTGGGGTATTTATTCCAATCGCTAGGCGATAATTTTTTGATGCAGGGCAGAATCCTCAATGGCTATATGGCCAGTTTTTTAATTTTGAATACGCTGTGGATTCATATTCCTGTTCTAATTGTTATCGTAACAGGTGATTTATTCAGCTCTGAACTCGAATCAGGAACCATTCGTTTGCTTATGACAAGACCCATTAGTAGGAATCGAGTAGCACTTGCCAAATTTTGTACAGCTGTGTTTTATGTATTCTTTTTTGTCTTGATTTTTACCATTATTTCATTGGGTCTTGCCTTGATTTTATTTGGCAGTGGCGATTTGATTGTGGCGTTTAATGGGTTACAAATTATTCCAGAAACTGATTTGTTGTGGCGGTTTGTTGCTGCTTTTGGATATGCTTTTTTGGCGATGAGTACTTTTGCCATTTTATCGGTTACGGTTAGTTTTTTTACCCGAAAATCCTTGGTGGCAATTTTGATAACTTTGGGAGTAATTGTCATTAGCACCTTATTGCAAACCTTGGCAGCATCCTTATTTGTCGGATGGGAATTCTTCCTGATTACCTATCATTTTACGCAATGGCAATTGTTTTTTTATTCCGAAATAGATTGGATTTCTTTACTGAATTCCGCATTTTGGTTGATTGGATTTTCGACTATTTGTATTGTCGTTTCATTGATAAGATTTAATACATTAAAAATTACCGAATGAAACATTTTATATTGATAACGGTTCTTCTTTTAAATTGTTTCGGTGTTAAAGCCCAAACAGAACTCGCCGACAATCTCAAGAAAAAATACACCATTAATCGAGGTTTTGAAACTATGGTCAACATTAGCATCGATGTTCCGGGACTCACAATTCCGCCAAAAGACATCAGTGTTATTTACGAAAAAGGCAAAAAGCCACAAATCAAAGGCAAAGGGATTTTATTACTTCCCAAAAAAGGATTTCTGAATCAGTTTTCAGATTTGTTAGATGTTCAAGCACATTGGATTTTAATGGAAGAAAAGGGCAATTTAATGTGCTACAAATTAGTTTCTTTAGACCCAAAAAGCGATTGGGTTACAGCCGATTTAAAAATTTCGAAAGCGAATCTTCGCATTGACGAAATCAATTTGACTACCAAAGAATCTGGTGTGTATTTAATAAAACATTCCTACGGAAAAGGTGTTTTTCCAACCGCAACCGAAATCAGTTTTTTGACCAATAAATTCAATATTCCGCTGAAGTTTTTAGGAAAATCGAACATTAAAAACATAAAAGACAAAGACGGAAAAGTTAAAGGAAAAATATTTCTGAGGTTTACTAATTTCAAAATGTTATAATTTCTATTGTATAAAAAAAGGTCTAATTCTAAAATTTTAGAACTAGACCTTTTACTATTTTTTATTTTAGATTTTTCAACATTTCCACTGTCATACTTTCTAAATCAAATTCGTGATGCCAATTCCAATCTTCCCTAGCTTTGCTGTCATCAATGCTTGCCGGCCAACTATCCGCAATTACTTGACGAAAATCGGGTTGGTACGAAACCGTAAATTCAGGAATATGTTTCTTAATTTCGGCAGCAATTTCGGTTGGAGTAAAACTCATTGCGGCCAAATTATAAGAAGACCGAATCTTGATTTCCTCCGCTGGAGCTTGCATAATTTGAATGGTTGCCGTAATCGCATCGTCCATATACATCATCGGCATTTTGGTTTCTGAGGATAAAAAACACTCGTATTTTCCATCGCTCAATGCTTTATGATAAATATCCACAGCATAATCCGTTGTCCCGCCACCCGGAGGAGTTGACCAGCTAATTAATCCCGGATAACGAACGCTTCGAACATCAACCCCAAAATGAGTATGGTAATATTCACACCATCTTTCGCCAGATTGTTTGCTAATGCCATAAACCGTTGAAGGTTCCATAATGGTAAATTGTGGTGTATTTTCGCGTGGAGTTGTTGGCCCAAAAACAGCAATGCTCGATGGCCAGAATATTTTTTTTATTTTCTTGGCTTTGGCCAAATTCAAAACGTGAAAGAGCGAATTCATATTTAAATCCCAAGCAAAAGCAGGATTTTTTTCGGCTGTTGCCGATAGTAAAGCCGCCATCAAATAAATGTCGGTGATGTGATGCACCTCGACAAGATGTTCAATTTGATTAAAATCCAACGCATTTATCACTTCAAAAGTGCCCGAATTCACAATATCATTATTCAACTTTCGAATATCAGAAGCAACGACATTTTCGGTTCCGTAGAGTTGACGAAGTTTATGCGTTAGTTCCGTTCCAATTTGCCCGCAAGCACCTATAATCAGTATTTTAGGATTCATCTGAATGGTTTTTGATACACAAAGATACTGTTTTCTAGAACATCAAAATTTCCAATAAAAAGCATAAATTTTTGAATTTTAGCAGTAATAATCTTGAATAAATTCTTAATTTTCATTCTGTAATTGCAAGGAATTTGACTTTAAGATATTAGATTGT
>DAORUG010000213.1:0-4356 GCA_035433125.1 Flavobacterium sp. | reverse complement strand
ATTCTTTTGTTTTGTTCCTTTTTTGAAAAAGTTAACACTATTTTAAACCCTATTTTGTTTTTTTTAGACATTGTCTTAAAAATCAATTAATAGTGTTTGTGTTTTCTAAAACATTTTCATAAAAGCCAACAGAATTGATATAAAATGTTATTTTTGTAACAAATAAATACTATAAAGTTATATTAATCAGTATTCAAAGCCTATGAAATTCGGAATTATAAAAGAAAGAAAAAGCACACCCGATAGAAGAGTTGTATTTACACCCGATGAATTGGCTAGACTAAAACAACTTCACCAAGGTATAGTTGTAAAAGTTGAAAGTTCAGATATTAGAGCTTTTTCGGATGAGGAATATAGAAATATGGGTATCGAAGTAACCAACGACATCAGTGATTGTGAGGTCTTTTTTGGTGTTAAAGAAGTTCCTGTAGAAAATTTAATTCCCAACAAATCGTATTTCTTTTTTTCGCACACTATCAAAAAGCAACCGCACAACAGAAAATTGTTGCAAGCTTTATTAGAGAAAAATATTGATTTTTATGACCACGAAACCATTGTAAATGAACATAATATTCGATTGATTGGTTTTGGCAAATATGCTGGATTTGTGGGAGCCTACAATAGTTTTAGAGCTTTTGGAATAAAATTCGAATTGTTCAAACTTCCAAAAGCAGCATCGCTTTCAGGAAAGCAAGATATGATTGCCCATTTGAAACGATTGGTTTTGCCTCCAATAAAAATTGTAAATACAGGAACAGGAAAAGTAGGTAGTGGTGTCAAAGAAATTTTGGACGCTATTAAAATCAAGGAAGTTTCGGTCGAAAATTATTTAACCAAAAACTATACGCAACCCGTTTATGCACAGATTGATGTTTTGGATTATAACGTTCGAAAAGACGGTCAAGTTTTAGACTTCAATGATTTTTTTCAGAATCCTCAAGATTATGTTTCCAATTTTGAGCGCTTTACCAAAGTTTCGGATATCTATATTACGGGACATTTTCACTCCAATGAAGCTCCGGATATTCTCACTCGTGAAATGCTAAAAGCCAAAGATTGTAAAATAAAAGTGGTTGCCGATATCTCTTGTGACGTTGATAGTTCTATAGCTTGCACGTTAAGATCATCGACTATTGAGGACCCTTTGTATGGTTATTTGCCTAGCGAGAACAAAGAAGTTGAATTATTTCATCCTGCGGCAATTGTGGTGATGGCTGTCGATAATTTGCCTTGTGAATTGCCAAAAGAAGCTAGCGAAGGTTTCGGCGAAATGTTTATGGAACACGTGATTCCCGCTTTTTTCAACGGTGATAAAGATGGCATTTTGCAACGGGCAAAAATCACAGAAAAAGGGAAACTAACCCCAAGATTTAGTTATTTACAAGATTATGTTGATGGAAAATAACCTTTTGTTAAATAGTATTAGTCTGATGTGGTCACTATAATGATGTCAAACTCCTTACAAAATCTATATCTTTAGGTTTTAAAAAAAATTAAAAAAAGCTCATATTCAAATGTTTAGTAAATCATTTATTTATTAAGATAATACTTTGTTTTTGAAAGACTTATTAGTACTACAAGGTTATAGTTTTTTTACAATAAAATCGATTCAAATAAGTAATTATTTTAGTGTAATAAATTAAATAAATACTCAAATGAAAAAATTGTTTTCACTTTCTCTAATTTTTATACTGAATATGGCTTATTCTCAAAACATTCAATCTCCGTCTAATAAAATTGCAGTAAATTTTAAATTGACAGCTTCAGGACGACCTTCATATTCTGTAAATTGCAACAACAAACCAGTAATATTCGAAAGTACTTTAGGAATAAAGCTCAAGGATAAACCATCTTTAGATGCTAATTTTGTAATAGATAGTGTAAAAAATTCTAGTTTCAATGAGTCTTGGAAACCCGTTTTAGGCGAACAAGCAACCATTGTAAATCATTACAATGAACTTATAATTGCTCTCTCTCAAAAAGGAACTCACATAAAAATGAATTTAATTTTTAGAGTTTTTGATGAAGGAGTTGCTTTTAGATATGATTTTCCAAAGCAAAAAGACTTAAATTATTTCATCATTTCAGATGAGGTTTCTCAGTTTAATTTAACCGATAATCATAAAGTGTTTTGGATTCCGGGAGATTATGACAGTCAGGAATATGTGTATAACGAAACAAAATTTTCTGAAATTGACAACTCAAAATTAAATCTGAATAATGGAATTGGCGTAAAATCTATTTCCGGAAAAAATGTGGTACAATCGCCATTAATGATGAAATCAACATCGGGTTTGTATCTCAATATTTTTGAAGCCGCAGTGGTCAATTATCCTGTGATGCACCTTGATGCAGAGATTACAAGCAATAAATTAACCTCACATTTGGTTCCAAATGCCATTGGCGACAAAGCCTATTTGCAAGCGCCTTGTGTATCTCCTTGGAGAACGATTATGATTAGCGCTGACGCCAGAGATATTGTGGGTTCTAAGATGATTTTGAACCTGAACGATCCTTGTAAACTTGAGGACACTTCTTATATTAAACCTATGAAATATGTGGGGATTTGGTGGGAAATGCACGTTGGAAAATCGACATGGGATTATGCTGGTTCTCAAAATGCACAAAATGTTTTGACAAAGGATTTATTACCATCAGGAAAACACGGAGCAACGACCGAAAACACCAAAAGATATATCGATTTTGCTGCCAAAAACGGTTTCGATGGCGTTCTTGTCGAAGGCTGGAATGTAGGCTGGGAAGATTGGTTTGGCAATTGGAAAGAAGAAGTTTTCGACTTCGTAACACCTTATCCAGATTTTGATTTAAATGCGGTTACGGCTTACGCCAAATCTAAAAACGTGAAAATGATAATGCATCATGAAACTTCGGCTTCAGTTGCTAATTATGAGAGGCATTTAGACCGTGCATTCGACCTGATGAAAAAACACGATTATCCAGCGGTGAAATCTGGTTATGTGGGCAAAATTATTCCGCGTGGCGAATTTCACGATGGTCAAACTATGGTCAATCACTTTAATTTTGTGGCCAGACGTGCTGCCGATTATAAATTAATGCTGAATTCGCACGAAAGTTCTCGTCCAACGGGTTACAGCCGAACCTATCCAAATTACATCGCTGCCGAAGCGGCTCGTGGCAATGAATTCAATGCTTGGAGCACAGGAAATCCTCCAATGCACGAAACGATTTTACCATTCACTAGATTGCTTGGTGGCCCAATGGATTACACGCCAGGAATTTTCGAAATCAAAATGAGTCATTACGATAAAACCAAAACCGAGCAAGTTCATACCACTTTGGCCAAACAATTGGCATTGTATGTAACGATGTATTCGCCTTTGCAAATGGCCGCTGATTTACCTGAAAACTACGAGAAATATCCAGATGCTTTCCAGTTTATCAAAGACGTTACGCTAGATTGGCAAGATTCGAAATATCTTGAAGCGGAACCAGGCGATTATTTGACTGTTGTTAGAAAAACAAAAGGCAAAGAAACTTGGTTTCTAGGCGCCATCACCGATGAGAATGCTCGAAAATCTGAAATTAAATTGGATTTCCTTACCAAAGGCAAAAAATACAAAGCCATCGTTTATGAAGATGCCAAAGATGCCGATTGGAAAAATAATCCAATAGCTTACAAAATAAGCACCATCGAAGTTACTTCAAAATCAAAAATCAAATTGAATTTAGCACCCGGAGGAGGAACAGCGATAAGTTTCGAGCCGATTAACTAAGAAGTTCTACCCAGATATTCTAATATTTCTAGACCTAAGAGGTTTTCAAAACCTCTTAGGTCAGTTCTAAATATGTTTAACCTTGGTATAATTCAAACAAAATAAATATAGTAAAATGAAAACTATCAAGAAAATAATCTTTATTCTCATTGTTTTTTTATACAAATAGCAACGCTCAGCAAAAAACCTACTGCAATCCTATCAATATTGATTATGGATATTGTCCCATTCCTAATTTTGTGACCCAAGGAAAACATCGCGCAACCGCTGATCCGGTGATTGTAAATTTTAAGGGCAAATTTTTTCTTTTTTCGACCAATCAATGGGGTTATTGGTGGAGTGATGATATGAGTGATTGGAATTTTGTATCCCGAAAATTTTTGCTCCCTCAACATAAAGTATATGACGAATTGTGTGCGCCAGCCGTTTTTGTGATGAAAGACGAAATGTACGTAATAGGTTCAACACACGAACCAACTTTCCCCATTTGGAAAAGCAAAAACCCAACCGAGGACGAATGGGAAATCGCCACGGATTCATTGAAAGTAGGAGCTTGGGATCCCGGATTTTTATACGATGAAGAAAAAGACAAACTGTTTTT
>DAORUG010000212.1:0-4440 GCA_035433125.1 Flavobacterium sp. | reverse complement strand
GATATTCAAAGAAGTGGTCGAAAGCGTGTATCGTTTGTCCTTGGTTAAATCAAAGCGGTGGAAAAAATAACCGCTTACTACATTTAAAACCAGTAAAATGGCAATGAGAATCCCTAACGATTGGATATTTTTTTTCTTGGAAGTGGTCATTACGATTTAATGGATTTTAAATTATAAACTGTAAATGAAAGGAACAAGACCGTGATGCTCACAAAATAAAAAACATCGCGAGTGTCAATTACGCCACGACTCATACTTTTGAAATGATCTTGCATTCCAATACTTGAAATTAAACCTTGAAAACTAGGAACAATCGTAGCCACACTTTCGAATCCAAAATAAAAGAAGAAACACAAAAACACCGAAACAATAAAAGCCACAATTTGATTTTCGGATAGGGTAGAAGTGAAGATTCCAATCGCGGAATAGGCTGCAATGAGGAACAACAATCCAAAATAAGAACCCATTGTGCTACCCATATCGATATTCCCTTCAGGAGAACCCAAACCAGAAATGACCCAAACATAAATGAAAGTTGGAATAATCGCCATCACAATCAACAACATCGAACCCAGAAATTTTCCGTTCACGATTTGCCAAATGCTCAAGGGTTTTGTCAATAACAATTCCAACGTTCCCTGCTTTTTTTCATCCGAAAAACTACGCATTGTAACAGCTGGAATCAGAAAAATTAGAATCCACGGAGCCAATGTAAAAAACGGACTCAAATCGGCAAAACCGCTGTTCAAAATATTGTATTCTCCTTCGAAAACCCAAAGGAATAATCCATTCCCAATCAGGAAAACGGCAATCACCAAATAACCGATTGGCGAACCGAAAAAGGATTTTATTTCTCTTACTACTATTGATTTCATTGTTTTTTGTTTAAAGTTTCAGGTTTCAGGTTTAAAGTTTCAGGTTGAGCAACTTGAAACAAAAAAAACGTTAAACTAAAGAAACTAATTTGTTGACGCTCCAGGCTTCGGGTTTGTCATTGAATAACTTCTTTGTAAAGGCCCAAACTTCATTAAAAAGCTCCGATTTTCTGTAATTTTCCAAGTCTTCTTCGGTTTCCCAATAACTGTACGTAAAGAAAATACATTTGTTGGTTTTGTCTTGATACAGTTCCAATAAACGGTTTCCCGGCGCGTTTCGTATTTTGTCTTTTATGATTTCGAAGTTTTCCAGAAAAGCAGGAATATTTTCTTTGTGAAAGGACATTTTTACTATTCGTATGAACATTTGATTGATGATTTTTCTAACTGATTACTGAAAACTGCTACCTGCTACCTGCAAACTGCTAACTAAAAACTATATTAATAACATCCCTATAATTCAATCCCAACAAACTATTAGCCGAACCGAATTTTGATGGATTACTTTTGAAAATAGCAATTTCCAAATAACCCGCTTCGTTGAAAATCGCCAGTTTCTCCCCTTCATAATTCTTGAGCGGATATTTGTCAGAATTCGCAATCGCGGAATAATTGGGCAGAATCGTTTTGATGTTTTTCGTTCGCATTACGACTTCATACGGTCTTCCTTTGGCGACTTCCAGGAATTGTTTTTTGGAAATATTCGTTACCGCATTCCCAAAATGGTCAATATAAATCACATAGCCTTTTATCGAACTTCCGTCATTGGCTGTAACAGCTTGTAACTCGGTGACTTGCTTGATGGTTTTTATTTCTTTGCCAATCACGTTCAGCAAACCGCCTTTGGCAATATGACAAGCGACTTTGACGAAAACATCCAAATCGGTGGCGTCACTAGGCAAACGGTCGTGAATGTTGATAGTAACTATTTTTTGGGGAACAATTTTTTGCGTCAATATACTCAAAATACCATTATCGGCGGCAATAAAATAATGATCGTTCCATTGCATCACGATATGTTGGTTTTCTTTGTTGAATTCCATATCCACACCAATAAGATGCACAGTGCCTTTTGGAAAACTAGAATAAGCCGCTCCAATAATGTAACTCGCTTCTACAGTGTTGAATGCGTCAATGTAGTGGGAAATATCAATAATGGTAGCCTCGGAATACTCAGATAAAATTTTCCCTTTCAAAGCGCCAACAAAGTGGTCTTTCAAGCCGTAATCGGTGGTAAGGGTAATTATTGACATAAAATTGTTTATAAATAAAAAGCAAATGCAAGCTAAAACTCATTAAATTTGAGAAATGCAAAGCTAAAGTATTTTCGGCTTTAATTAATTAGATTTTTACAATTTGAATTTAAAAACAAACCCCATTATGATGAAACAATTATTTGTTCTTCTATTTTTCTGTTGCATTTTGCAATCTCATTCTCAAAAATTAGTTTACAAGTCTAATGGTACTATTTTGAATTCCGAAAACCAACAAATTTCGCCAGACCAAGTTAGGGAATTATTAAAAAACAATCAAGAATTATTAGCCGATTATAATGCTGGAAGATTTAAAAAAACAATCGGAAATATTTTACTTGTTTCTGGTCCGGTATTTTTAGTTGTGGGTACATTTACATATGTAATTTCAGGATTTGAGTCAGGAATGAATGGAGAGTATGTTAAAGAAAGTGATAAATCAATACCAAAGATTATTGCTTTTGTTGGTCTAGCCGAACTTTTAATAGCAATTCCCGTCAAAATAGGGTTTTCCAAAAAGATCAAAAATGTAGTAACCGAATATAACAATCAAAACGCAACTGCATATAATAAACCAAAACTAGATTTAATTACCAATTCGAATGGAATTGGCTTGCGATTTACCTTAAATTAATAACTTAAAACTACCGCTTTTGAACGAAAGAATCATCGAGCTCATAGACATCGCTCCAAAAGATTTTTGGGGCGCTCAAGACACTCATCTTGAAATGATTAAAAAGTATTATCCCAAATTGAAAATTGTAGCCCGAGGAACCACTCTGAAGGCTTTTGGTGAAAAAGAAGTCTTAGATGAGTTTGAAAACCGCTTCAACCGCTTGATGCTTCATTTTACCCGTTACAACAACATCGACGATAATGTGATTGAACGTGTGCTACAAAGTACCGTTCAGGAAGATGCCAAAGCTTTTGGTCACGACAAAATTTTGGTACACGGTGTGGGCGGAAAAATCATCAAAGCGATGACGCCCAATCAGCAATTGTTGGTGGATACCATGGTCAAAAATGATATGGTTTTTGCCGTTGGGCCAGCCGGAACGGGGAAAACCTATACTGGTGTTGCTATGGCCGTAAAAGCGTTGAAAGAAAAACAAGTCAAACGAATTATTTTAACGCGTCCTGCTGTAGAAGCTGGTGAAAATCTAGGTTTTCTTCCCGGTGATATGAAGGAAAAACTGGATCCGTACATGCAACCTTTGTATGATGCTTTGCGTGATATGTTGCCCAACGAAAAGCTGGAAGACCATATTGCGAAAGGAATTATTCAGATTGCACCTCTGGCATTTATGCGTGGACGAACCCTAGACAATGCTTTTGTAATTCTGGATGAAGCCCAAAATACTACCCATTCGCAAATGAAAATGTTCCTGACTCGTATGGGGAAAAACGCCAAGTTTATGATTACCGGAGATCCCGGCCAAGTCGATTTGCCACGACGAACGATTTCGGGATTGAAAGAAGCCATTTTGGTTTTGAAAGATGTAGAAGGAATTGGAATTATTTATCTCGATGATAAGGATATTGTGCGCCATCGCTTGGTTAAGAAAGTGATTGATGCGTACAAACAAATTGAGAATCACGATTAGATTTTTGCCAAAACAAATAAGACTTTTAGCCACAAATTGTACAAATTAGCACTGATTTTCGTTTTAACTTTTATAAAATTCGTGAAAATTTGTGTAATTTGTGGTAACCTTTTTTAATTAGTATTTGAGTTTTCAAAATTATGTTGTTATACATTTGTCAAAATGCTTTGAACCTTCCTTTGCTAATCTCTTCAGAATAGAATAAATTTGCATTTCTTAAAAACGGAGATTTAAAAATGAGTATGAAAGAAAGATTTAAAGTAATAATAACTGATTTAGACGGAACCCTACTCAACAACGAACACCAAATTTCCGAATATACTAAGACTGTTTTCCAACAACTTCACGACGAAAAGTATCTAATAATTGTGGCTACTGGGCGTCATCATCTTGATGCGATGCCACTTTTGGAGGACTTGGGTTGTCCATTTTATTTAGTGACTTCAAATGGAGCGCGGATTCATTCGCCTGCGAGCGAACTGCTGTATTCGTTTGACATCAAGAGCGATGCGATAAAATCGATTTTGGATTTAGAGATTCATCCCGATTTTACGACTGTTTTATTCAAAGAAAAAGTTTGGCAATCCAATAAGGAAAATGAAAAACTGAACAGTTTTCAAACGGAAATGAATTATCCGAATGAAATTGTTGACTTTAAAAAAGTGGAAGATTTAAGTGCCATCAAATTATTTTTCACACACGACGACC
>DAORUG010000211.1:0-4451 GCA_035433125.1 Flavobacterium sp. | reverse complement strand
TGGAGCTTTTTCCAGCTGTACACTATATCTTTTGTGGCGAACCCCGCCACAAAAGGATGCCGTTTCCATCTGGGCTAGGGCTTTCGGAAATCTAAAACCTTCTTCCTTTCCATTCGTATTTTCCAATCAAAGAATACAAAGCCACACACACACTAAAAAAAGGATAGAGCAAACTACTTATTAAATAAAAATGCGTCTTGTTTTTTAAGAAACCATTCGTTTTATGAATTAAAACAAAGTCAACTGAAAATTTAGCCAATACCAAAAAAATCAACAAATAAAAGTTTCCAATCCCGAACAACAAACAACAAACAACAAACAATAAACTAGCATTCCCTCCAAAAACTATCAATCCCAAACCAATCCCAAAACCACTTTGATACGAACCCGTTTTCGAAGCCCAACGCACTCTTTGATAAAATAAAGATTTCCAGTCGTCCAAAGGTTTTGTAACGACGATATTGTTTTCAGATTTCAAATAATGGACTTTTTCAGGGAATTGAGCCATCGCTTTTTGCAACAAAAAAACATCGTCACCACTGGCAATTCTGTCATTTCCTTCAAAACCACTGAGTTCCTGAAATAAGGATTTGGTATAAGCAAAGTTAGCTCCATTGCACATAAAACCTTTTCCCAAACCAAAACTTCCTATCGTTGCGCCTTGTAAACTAGCCAAATCCAATTGCTGAAAATGATGTAAAAAAGAATTTTTGCAATCATAAGTAACCGCACTGGCAATCATCGAAACTTTGTGTTTTTGTATGTAATTATCAATTGTTAATAACCAGTTTTCATTGACCACGCAATCCGCATCAGTCGTTATAATCCAATCGTTTTTAACAACTCGTATCGCTGTTGTAATCGCATCTTTTTTTGGGGAATTTGAAACACGAATGTTTTTTATGACCAAAACCTGAAACCTGCAATCTGAAATCTGCAATCTGCAATCTGAGGCGTCATCAACCAGAATAACTTCAAACAATTCCATCGGATAATTCAATTTTGAAAAACTATCTAAAAGTTTGGGAAGATTTTCAGCTTCATTCCGAAAAGGAACGACAATCGAGAATTTTGTATTTGGCTTCAAATCAATATTTTCAAAGGAATTGACTTGGGTAAAACCATAAATCAAGGCAATTATCGTCAAGCAATAAAAGAGTATTATGGTATATAAAATCAGAATCATGGCTCAGTTTTGATTTTATAATTCATCACATAATAACTACCAATGATTACAGGCAAAACCACGTTCAAAAACCACATTAGTGTACTTATAAAAACCACGATCCATTCGTTGACGCCCAGAATTCCGAAGAAATAAACAGCAACACTTCCTTTTACGGCAAAGTCCAAAAATTGGAAAGTAGGCAAGGAGGAAGCCAAAAAGTAAACGCTAGCAATGGTCGCCATAAGTATTAAATAAGGTAAATCGACATCAAAAGCCAAAAACAAAAAATAATATTGATGCGAAAAAACCAAATAGCGACAAATCGCCAAAAAGATATTTTTCTGGTGAATGGCTTTTGGAATTTCGTTGATTTTATGAATCAGTTTTTCTATTGAATAACCTTTGATGTTTATTTTCTTCGAAAAAAATAGAATTCCAAATAGCAAAAAACAAATTCCAAAAAGGATCGAAACTGTTTTAGTTGTGATGATATTGTAATTGGCATTGAAATACAACAATCCAAATATTCCAAAAACAATTGATAAAATCATTTGAATTCCATTGCAAATCAAATTCAGAAAAATGACTTTTTTGGCTTTCGATTTTTCGAAAAACAAAGCTTTTCCAGCGTATTCGCCCACACCGTTTGGAGTGAATAATCCCGCAGTTAATGCGCCAAGAACTTGTTTAGTGGCTTCGGGTAAAGAGATTTTATGAAGATAGGAAACTAAATTCTGCCATTTCAAAATTTCGAAAAAACGATTCAATACACTCAAAAGCAAGAGAAAGGCTATTCCGCCAATCGAATAATTTTTCTCAAACAAAACGAGGAACTTTTGCCAATCGAGTTTGTCGTTATTCGCCAGTTGACTATAGATAAAATAAAAAGCTCCGCCAACAATCAAGAGTTTGATTATAAATAGAAGAAATTGCTCCGTTTTGGGTGAAATTGAAATCATATTGGCAAAGTAACAAATTTAAATTTGCAAACGAGCATCGAATGATAAACCACCTAATTATAAAAATTGCAGTTTTGAGTTATTCAATTTTTTTTTGAAGTAGAAGCTTCAAATGAATTAGATTTGTATAAAATAATCAACAATATAGAAAGTATAAATATCAACATATGAAAAATAATAGTGGTGTGAAATTAGTTTTGAGTCTTTTGTTTTTGGTTAATACCTTTTTGGGTTTCTCTCAAAATCAGGAGATACCTTTATGGCAAAACATTCCGGGAGCTATTAAATCTATCGACTATAAAGAGGAAATCACTAAGGATGATGATGGAGTAATAAGCGGATTGAGTAAAGTTTCGCAACCCACATTAACTGTTTTTTTAGCGGATCAAAGTTCGAGCAACGGAACAGCAGTTATTATATGTCCAGGTGGAGGATATTTGCATTTGGCAATCAATAAAGAAGGATATAAAATTGCAAAATGGTTCAACAGTTTTGGAATTTCCGCTTTTGTTTTGAAATACCGTATGCCGAGCGATTTGACTATGAAAGACAAAACTATTGGGCCATTGCAAGATGCGCAAGAAGCTATACGGATGGTTCGTCGCAACGCTACAAAGTGGCATTTAGATCCTAATAAAATTGGGATTATGGGTTTTTCCGCAGGAGGACATTTGGCTGCGACAGTTTCGACTCAATATGCTGAAAAAGTATATGATTCAAAAGAGGATGTGAGTGCTCGTCCCGATTTTTCTATCCTTATTTATCCAGTGATTTCGATGCAAGATGGAATTACTCATAACGGTTCCAAAAAATATCTATTGGGCGAAAATGTTAGTAGCGAAATGGTCGAGAAGTTTTCGAATGAAAAAAGTGTTCATGCTCATACACCAAAAACTTTTTTAGTTCATGCTACAGATGATAAAGCGGTTCCAGTCGAAAATAGTATCCATTATTATTTGGCATTAAGACAAAATAAAATTCCAGTCGAGATGCACATCTATGAAAATGGCGGACATGGTTTTGGTCTGGGTATTCAAGAAACCAATATCAATTGGCCAAAAGCTTGTGAAAAATGGTTGGCAGCCAATGGATATTTTCCTCAATTGTAATGAATTTAAAAACTAAATTTTAATGATTATTTCGGATTGTTAAAGTTGAATTTTGCATCAAAATAGTTATGTCAAACGAACGCATCATATTAGGAATTGACCCAGGAACCACAATTATGGGTTTTGGTTTGATAAAAGTAGTTGGAAAAAACATGCAGTTTATTCAACTGAACGAATTGCAATTGTCCAAATACGACAACCATTATCAAAAACTGAAAATCATTTTTGAACGCACCATAGAACTTATTGACACTCACAATCCTGACGAAATAGCGATTGAAGCTCCTTTCTTTGGCAAAAATGTACAATCGATGTTGAAACTCGGAAGAGCGCAAGGCGTGGCAATGGCAGCAGGACTTTCTAGAGACATTCCCATCACCGAATATGAACCCAAAAAAATAAAAATGGCAATAACCGGCAACGGAAATGCCAGCAAAGAACAAGTAGCCAAAATGCTTCAACAATTATTAGGTTTGAAGGAACTGCCCAAAAACCTGGATTCTACCGACGGATTGGCTGCTGCAGTTTGTCATTTTTTCAATTCCGGAAAAGTAATTGGCGAAAAAAGCTATTCGGGTTGGGACGCTTTTGTGAAGAATAATGAAAATAGAATTAAAAAATAGTGTTCAGTGTTCAGGTTTTTATAAAATCGATTATAATGTTTAAAGAGTTGTCATTTATAGGTTTCATATTTATTCCATTAATTTTTACAATTAGCAGGAAAGTATTGAGGGAGCAAAAGCCTTTTTTAATAATATTAAGCTTCTCAATTTTAGTTTTAATTCTTGCTTTATATGAAATGAATTCTGAAACAAATGATTCTCCAAATTTTATATTATTTTGGTTTTGTCCTTTATATTCATTGTTGCTTTATCGATTAATGTTAATTCCTTTTTGGGCACGAAAGAAAAGAGACCCTAAAATTCCACCAAGAGAGTTGTTTTATTCAGGTAATGTGAACCTTTTTGCTGATAAATTTTTTGGATTTGTTTTTATGTTATTGAGTACTCTCTTGCCAATGATTTTAATAATCAATTTTAGCTAACTACAAAATATGTCCGGAATCTATATTCATATCCCTTTCTGCAAGCAGGCTTGTCATTACTGCGATTTTCATTTTTCGACTTCGATGAAGAAGAAAGATGAGATGGTTTTGGCATTGGCCAAAGAAATTCAAATGCGTAAAAGTGAATTTGAGAATGAAGTTGTAGAAAC
>DAORUG010000210.1:0-4612 GCA_035433125.1 Flavobacterium sp. | reverse complement strand
ATTAAGAAATTAAGGTTCATTAAGTATTTACTCTTAATGAACCTTAATTTCTTAATGGTTTTTTGTACTCTGTAAATTTTATGGTTTCTAACTAAAACCTTTTAACTAAAAATTAATATATGTTTGGCTTCGGTTTTTTTTAAAATGATGTAATTTTAAAAATTATGAAGAATACCATCAAAAAAGGCTTTTATTTCAAGACCTACGAAGCACCATTTCAGTCTCCGTTTGATAAACTCTTTACGATTTTCAAAGAGTTAATCACACATACTTCGGGAGATTTTGACGAAGCTATCGATTGGTTGCGGGAATTAGACAAGGAATACAAACTCACCGATTCCGGTTATACCATCGATGATTTTATCGAAGATTTAAAGAAAAAAGGATACATCCGGGAGGAACTCAAAGATGATGGAACATCTGGAATTGGCATTACTGCCAAAACCGAAAGAGCCATTCGCCAGCAAGCTTTAGACAACATTTTTGGAAACCTAAAACGAAGTGGAACAGGAAATCACAAAACCAAACATCACGGAAATGGCGACGAACATACCGGAGAATTTCGGGAATTTCATTTTGGCGATGGATTGGAGCGCATTTCCTTAACCGAAAGTTTACGCAATGCCCAAATCAATAATGGTGTAGCCGATTTTATGCTAACCGAAAATGATTTAGTGGTCGAAGAAACCCAATACAAAGCCCAAATGAGTACGGTTTTGATGATTGACATCAGCCACAGTATGATTCTATATGGCGAAGACCGAATCACACCAGCCAAAAAAGTGGCGATGGCTCTTGCTGAGTTAATTACAACTCGTTATCCAAAAGATACTTTAGATATTTTGGTTTTTGGAAACGATGCTTGGACGATTGCCATTCGGGATTTACCCTATTTGAAAGTCGGTCCGTATCACACCAATACCGTTGCGGGATTGCAATTGGCAATGGATTTACTCCGCAGAAAACGAAATACCAACAAGCAAATTTTTATGATTACCGACGGCAAACCGAGTTGTGTTCGGGAAAAAGACGGTTCTTATTATATGAACAGCAACGGCCTCGATGAATATATTGTCGATAAATGCTACAACGAAGCACAACAAGCCCGAAAACTGCACATTCCCATCACGACTTTTATGATTGCCAAAGATCCGTATTTACAGCAATTTGTGAATCATTTTACCGAAGCCAATCAGGGAAAAGCTTTTTATACCGGATTAAAAGGTTTGGGCGAAATGATTTTCGAAGATTATGAAACCAACAGAAAGAAACGAATTAAATAAAGTCGCCTGTGTTCAGTCGCAGTTTATCTCTTCGAGCGTAATGTCATTAAATTAAGATTTAAATGACCTTGGAAAGGTCAAATATTTATAGAAAAAATGATAATATACATATTCGACCCCAGCGGGGTCGTATGAATTACAGAAACACATTCTACAAATATTAAAATCCGCTGGATTTCTTAACTTAATGGTTTTAAGTTCGAGTAAAGTTGAGAACAATTTCATTCAAAATAGCAATAACAATTTCAATAAAAATTAAATGAACAACATAAACACACTAGGCGAATTAAAAAAATCAGGATACCAAAGCAAAAGTATCAAAGACGAATTACGTTATAATCTACGAGAGAAAATCAAGTCGGGGCAACCCACATTCGAAGGTGTTCACGGTTTTGAAAACACCGTGATTCCCGAATTGGAACGAGCCATTTTATCGCGTCACAACATCAATTTGTTGGGACTTCGGGGTCAAGCCAAAACCCGATTGGCTCGCAAAATGATTGAATTGTTAGACGAGTACATTCCTTTTGTGACGGGTTCCGAAATCAATGATGATCCTTTGAATCCGATTTCTCGTTTTGCCAAGGATTTAATTGCCGAAAAAGGCGATGTAACTCCCATATCTTGGTTGCACCGAAGCGAACGTTTTTTCGAAAAACTCGCCACGCCAGATGTTACTGTTGCCGATTTAATTGGCGATGTCGATCCGATAAAAGCGGCCAATTTGAAATTATCGTATGCAGATGACCGTGTGATACATTTTGGAATGATTCCAAGAGCGAACCGCAGTATTTTCGTCATCAACGAATTACCCGATTTGCAAGCCAGAATCCAGGTAGCCTTGTTCAATATTTTGCAGGAAGGCGATATCCAAATTCGGGGTTTTAAACTAAGAATGCCGCTCGATATGCAATTTATTTTCACAGCAAATCCTGAAGATTATACCAATCGGGGGAGCATTGTAACACCTTTAAAAGATAGAATTGGTTCTCAAATTCTGACCCATTATCCGGAAACCATCAAGATTGCCCGAACCATTACGGAACAAGAAGCCAAATTAGATGCCGCCCAAAGCGATTTGGTTTACGTGCCTTCGTTGGCCAGAGATTTATTGGAACAAATCAGTTTTGAAGCTCGTGAAAGCGAATTTATCGACAATAAAAGTGGCGTCAGTGCCAGATTAAGTATTACAGCTTTCGAGAATTTATTGAGCACTGCCGAACGTCGCGCCTTGAAATCGGGTGTGGATAAAACTACTTTGAGATTGTCCGATTTTATGGGAATTATTCCTTCCATTACCGGAAAAGTCGAATTGGTTTACGAAGGGGAGCAGGAGGGAGCAGCCATCGTAGCACAACATTTAATTGGCGATGCTATTCATACCTTCTTCCCGGCTTATTGTCCTAAAATTGAAAAACTCGAAAAACAGGGAGAGAAAACGCCTTACTCAGATATTTTAGAATGGTTCTTTGCCGAAAGCGGTTTCGAATTATTAGACGATTGTTCAGATGAGGAATACAAAACGATTTTGGACAGTATTGCTCCATTAGAGGTCTTAATCAAGAAATACCAACCACAAATCGAAAAAGAAGATAGTTATTTTATGAAGGAATTCATTCTTTGGGGATTGGTAGAATATAAAAAATTGAACAAAGACCGCCTTTCCGAAGGCTATCAGTTCAAGGATTTATACGGCAGTTACATTAGTAAATTGTAAAATTAAAAAGGGTTTAGCATATATGTTAAACTCTTTTTTGTTTCTCGAATAATCAAACAAATTATGTTTACAAGAAATCTGCGACCCGAGCGTTAGCGTATAGGCAAAGCAATCTGCGGTAAAATTTTTTCACAAAAAAACCCGAACTGTTACATTCGGGTTTCCTTCGCACTAATAAACTAAGTTTATAGGATTATCTCAATCTATCCACAGATTTTACAAGATCTTCGTCCTTTTTGATGGCCTTGTTAGCTAAGACTAACAACACGATAGCAACAATTGGCAGAAACATCCCAATACCTTTCTCAGAAACCGCAGGGGTTTCTCCAGATACATTTAGCGAACGATAAACAAACAAGCCTAATAAAATTAAATTTAAAATTATATTCAATCTGCCCATAACAAATTGATTTTGTCTTTTTTTATACGAAACAATACTTACCAAAGTCAATGTTGTGCTTAATGCAAGTAGTGCAACATACACCTGATTTTGCATAAATAAGTACTCTTTGCCGTCTGCCATTGTCCATAGCGGAATGAAGAATGGTAAAATTCCTGTTACCACAAAGGCAAGAAGTAAATATATGGTTTGAATTCTTTGTAACATTTTCTTAATTTCTTGCACAAAAATATATTTTCTTTTTAATAAATACTATTGTAGATTAAAATTTATTCGTAATATTGCATAACAAATCCGTAAGTACTTCATTCTTCGGTCAATTCAAAATCAAAATTTACTACACACTTTTTATAGTATTCCCAAATTATTTAAACTCACAGAACATTTATGTTTGACATTTCTGCATTAAAAGAAATGAAGCTTTCTGAGCTTCAAGAAATAGCTAAAGCAGCTAAAACAATAAAATTTAACGGTGTAAAAAAAGAGACATTAATCAGTCAAATTTTAGAACTTCAAGCCGCTAGTAATGATTCTGCTACAGGCTCTAACAAGTCTGAACCTAAAGCAGAAGAAGAGAAGCCAAAAAGAGCTAGAATTATTGCTCCAAAAAAAGTAGCTATTCAAAAAAACACTACTACTTCACTTTTTACTGACCAAGAAATAGCAGTTGAACCAAGCATTTCAGAAGTTATCAACGAGAATCCAACTGAAACAATCACTCCTGAAAAGAAAGTGGGTAAGGTGATCAAATTTAATAAATCAGCTTACGAAAAGAAAATGGCTTTGCAAAAGCAAAAAGAAGATGCAAAATTAGCCATTGGGGAAAATGAATCTACCGAAACAAACGAGGTAAATTCAGAGGTTGAAACTCCTGAAACTCCTGAAACAAGCGAAAACGTTGAAATTAGAGTTCCTGCAAAAAAATTAAATCCAAATCAATTAAATAAGCAAAACCAAAATCCAAATCAGAATCCAAATCAAAACGGAAATTCAAATGGCAATGGAAACGGTGCTGTAAACCCAAATTTCAAAAACAAGAAAAACAACTTTAGAGATTCTGATTTTGAATTTGATGGAATTATCGAAAGTGAAGGCGTTCTCGAAATGATGCCTGATGGATATGGTTTCCTTCGTTCTTCGGATTATAATTATTTGGCTTCGCCAGATGATATTTATTTGTCGACTTCTCAAATTAGATTGTTTGGACTTAAA
>DAORUG010000209.1:0-4668 GCA_035433125.1 Flavobacterium sp. | reverse complement strand
CAATGCAATTTGAAAAAACAAATTTCGATTCCAATAAAATCTGAAATTAAAAATCGTTAATCTTCACTCTGAAATGCTTCGCCAATTCGCTATCGCTCGGGTCTACAATCTCGCCGGTTCTACCCATTTGAATTGAAACGATTCTTGTGGAATGACCAATCTTTCAGAAATTCTAGCCATTCTAGCGGGTAATTTCATCAAATAATCTCTGGCTTTTTCGGCTTCGTCAGTCAAACTTCCAATTTTATCAATTTCCCATTTATCGATTAGCTTTTGCATAATATCAACATAATCGTTGGCGGTGTAAACCCCTATTCGCTGCGCAGAATCTGAGAAATGTTCGAAAGCAGAACTTATTTTTTGTCCAGATTCTCTCAAGAAATGCGCTGGCATGACAATTTTGGCTTTCATCATATATTGAAAAGCAAGCATCATTTCGCTTGGATCAATTTTGAAAATTTGGTTAACAAATTCGCTGTAAGCCAAGTGATGACGCATTTCGTCGCCAGCCACCATTTTGCACATCTTAGCTAATTTAGCATCTCCATAACTTTTGGCCAATTGCGACACTCGATTGTGAGAAACATAAGTTGCTAATTCTTGAAAACTAGTATAAACAAAGTTTTTATAAGGATCTCTTCCGGTTCCAATATCGAAACCGTCGTTGATAAGATGCTGAGTTGTCATTTCGATTTCGCGCATATTCACACGACCCGATAAATAAAGGTATTTATTCAACAAATCGCCGTGACGATTTTCTTCACCTGTCCATTGGCGAACCCATTGGGCCCAACCGTTTCTTTCCAGATTATCTACACCTTCCACTTCCATCAACCAGTTTTCGTATGTTGGCAACGCTTCTTCGGTAATCATATCGCCTACCATTGCTACCCAAAAATCATAAGGTAAATCTTTGGAGATTTCTCTCAATTCTTTTACCTCATCAAGAAAAGTATCACTTTCTGAGTTAGGTAAAAAATCGGATGGTTGCCAAATTTTTTCCACAGGAATTAGATACTGGTCAACATAGGAACTGACTTTTTTTTCTAGAAGTTGCATCACTTCTAATCGTATGTTTTTAATAGACATCTGTTTTTATGGATTTATTAATTTTTGAAATTCTTTCAAGAACTTGCAAAGTTAGCACATTTTTAAAGTTTTATCCCTTGAACGATTGTATTTTCTGTCTTTTCCATTATTTCGGCAAAAGAATAATCTTTTACGGACAAAGCGTCGTGAATGGTAAAAGTAATGTGGTTTCCTAAACCATACGGAAAAGCGCCATATCTAAAGAACTTCCAAGAATTATTGATGGATATAGGCACAACATAAGCTGAAGGCGCATATTTGCACAATATTTTCAATCCGCTTTGAGCAAATTCCTTTGGCCTTCCCGTTTTAGTTCTAGTTCCTTCTGGAAAAATAACGGCTGAACGTTTGTGTTTTTCGATATATTCAGACAATCCTTTTATCGCTGGAATGGCTTGTTTGGGGTCTTTTCTATCGATAAGAACTGAACCACCGTGGCTTAAATTATAGGAAACACTTGGAATTCCTTTTCCTAATTCGACTTTGCTGACAAATTTTGGATGAAATTTTCTCAAAAACCAAATCATTCCAATAATGTCATACATTCCTTGATGATTGGCTACAAAAATGATGGGAACTCCCGTTGGAATGTTTTCTCTTCCTTCGATTTTAAAATTATTAAACAAAACGTGTCCTATTCTTAGCAAGAAAAAGTTCAAATAATCAACACTTTTTTTATGGGCTTGGTAGCCAAAAACATTGAAGCAAATCCACTGAATAGGGTGAAAAATCACTAATGTCAATAAAAACAATAGAATGGCAATAAAGGATATTGGGTAAGATATAATTTTTTGCATTTTATTATAAATTTTGGCGAAAATAAGAAATATATTTTTGAATGTAGCTTTTTCACAAAACACAACATTCAATTTACACAACTATTCCAATTTGAAAAAATATTTAAAAGTTATTATCTCTAAGAAACTAAATTTTAATCCCCTGAATAATGGTTTTTTCTGTCTTTTCCATTATTTCATCAAAAGTAAAATCGCTGACTTTAAAAGATTTATGAACCGTAAATTTAATATGATGCCCAACACTTAAAGGAAAATAACCATATTGATAGACTTTCCAAGAATTGTTGATGGTTATGGGAACAATATAAGCCGATGGTGCATATTTACACAAAATTTTTAAACCACTTTGAGCAAATTCCAGAGGCTCGCCAGTTTTGCTTCTGGTTCCTTCCGGAAAAATAACTGCCGACCGTTTTTCTTTCTCGATGTATTCTGCCAGAGATTTTATCGCTGGAATGGCTTGTTTGGGATTGTTGCGATCGATAAGGACATATTTGCTGTGACGCAAATTGTATGAAATAGCTGGAATGCCTTTTCCCAATTCTTTTTTGGTTACAAAAGCAACGTAAAATTTTCTCAAATACCAAATAATTCCAGCGGTGTCTAACAAACTTTGATGATTTGCCACAAATATAATTGGGACATTTTTTGGAATAAGTTCTCTATTTTCAAATGTGAATCTGGTGCCTAATATATTATTGCATCTCAAACTAAAATAAGCCACATAATCAAAAGAAATTTTCAATCCCTTATCTCCAAAAACCTTAAAAGCAACCCATTGAATGGGCTGAATCGTACACAAAACCACTAGATAAACGAAATAATAGAGTAGTGTTATTGGGTATAATAAAATTTTCTTCATTATTTTTAAGTTATTCACAAAAGTAATAAATATTTTTGGCGTTCGATTTTAATCCCGACGTTTTAGATAAAATGGTGTCAAATAAATCATTGTTTTTTGACTTTTAAACGACTATTCTTTTGCATCACAACTAAAAAAAACCTCTTTTGTCTAAATGATAAGTTAAAGAAATAATGTACTCTGACATTTCACTATTTTCGTTTATGTGTCGAGTTGCTTCCTCGTCACTAAAAGTCGTGTACTTATCAAGCAAATTCCAATAATATTCATCAAATAGAAACTTGAATTTTATGATATGCTTAAAATCTGATGTGTTTATTTTAAAATTATCAATTTCAAAATATTCTCTCTTTTCAGGATTTTCAAAATCAAAATCTGTGCTTGAAAACCCGATAAGATTATTGCCTGTTTTTTCATATTTAATCAACCATTTCAGCAATTGTGACTCATTATTCTTATCAATGCTTTGAAATTCAGTAATAGCATGTTTTGCAAAATCACTTGATTGCAAAAAAACCTTTAGCTCATTAATTCTACCGTAGAGCTGATAGAATTTGTAAAATTCAACATAAAAAAGTGGTGGTAAATTAAATGATTGGTATAAATCGTAAAATTTTTCCAACCATTCTAAATACACCTCTTTGCCAATAACTGTGTTTTGATATTGAACCAATTCTTCGTGTGCCAATTTGCAATTTTGGTTTTTAATTGAAAAATTAATACTTGGTTTAAAATTAGCCTTTTCATCAATCTTTATATCAATCCATAACAAATTATTCATATCGACACACTCATTATTTAATTGAAAATCAGAACATTGATAAATATCATTTACATCATCATCCAATTCTTTAAAAATCAGGTCTATATGTTCCTTGGACTTATTGCCTACAAATGAATATCCTTTACAACCTTTATTGTTACATTCATTGGAATTACAAAATCCTTTATGCGAAAATAAAAAAGTGTCGCCATTCTCTTTTAGTTTTGAAAATATCACATCTAACTTCCCAAGAAACACCTCTTTTGTAACATCTTGATAAGTCTTGTTATCGTCCAACAAAATATCAAGCATATTGCTATCCATTTTTTGAAAACTTTCAATTATATATTCTTTTTTACTCTTATTCACTTTGTGTGATGGTTTTTATTATGTATACTGCACGCACAACGAAACAATTAACTATTAGAATATCCAATTTTTGAAAGCATAGAAATTGCCGCTTTATTACCTAATTCCGCTGATATTTTAAGGAAATTCAAAGCTTCTTGTTCTTGACCAGCTTTACTATAGATTTGAGCAATAAGTAAATATGGGTTAGAATATTGTTTGTCATAACTAATTGACATTTTACAATTTTCCAATGCATCATTCAAACTTCCCAAATTCATCAAAATGTTTCCTCTATTGTTGTACATTCGCTTAAATGAAAGGCCTAACATTACACCTCCGTCCATACCCTCTTGATCGGGATTGTGATTGGAATTCTGATGTTGCTTTTTCAATTCAATGGAATATGTATAAAACTCCAATGCTTTTGGGTCATCATCAAGATTAAAATAGCAAAAACCAATTTGATGATAAAGTGCATATACTTCAACATCTGTTTGGGCATATTCTATAGCTTGTTGATAATCGGCAATAGCTTGATGGTAATTTTTTAAATCTTCATAAATATTTGCCCTAAAAGCAAAATGTCTCCAATCATTAATGTCTGACTTTTCAATTGTTTTGTTAATATTGGTTAATGCACTTTGAAGATTCCCATTAAGATAATCATTGTTCGCATTTTGATAATAAACAATGTATCCAGTGCCTATACCACTAAATATATTTGAAAAAGTTCTTTTTTTAGTAATGTTTATTTTATTTCGCCCAAATGCTTTTTGGCGATTTCGACCACCTTGCCATCCGACTTG
>DAORUG010000208.1:0-4675 GCA_035433125.1 Flavobacterium sp. | reverse complement strand
CGGTTGTAGGCGGACGGAATACTAATTCCCAACCAGCATAAAGCCCCGCTCGTTACCTGCAAGCCTATTAGCGACAGTACTAACATTGGGCAGACATAGAAGACGACCCAAACTCCACTGTGACAAACCTACACTGGCCTTTAGGAAAGTTTATGAAAGTATCAAGTTTCTACACACACTTTTAGTTAATTTGTGAACAAAAATCGGAAGCAAGTTGAAGCGAAAATTTTATAAAGAATCATCTATTGCCAACATTCTTTTTGAGACTGAAGTGGAACTATTGCCTTCGGTAACAGAATTATTTGAATTGGAGTTAGCTTACCTTGAAAGGAAAGTTATTCCCAAGAAAGACTTTTTAGAAAGAACTGGATTTTTTAAATCACTTAATGGCGAGCCCTCTAAACACTATTTATTATATTCAGAACAACCAGAAGTAATAGCAGCAGACCGTTCATCCGCAACACAAAATTATTTCGAGAATGGACAATTTTCTACAGGGTATGCGACCCATAGTTTATTTCCTTACAGGGGAAAGTTTCATCCGCAGTTAATAAAGGGAATTTTAAATATTATTGGAGTAAAAAAAGGTGATACAGTATTAGACCCAATGTGCGGTAGCGGTACGACAAATATTGAAGCTGCATTATTGGGACTGGACTCTGTTGCTTGCGACATAAGCCCTTTTTGTAGGTTAATGACGGAGGTTAAATATGAAAGCCTTAAAATCAAAAAAAGAGATTTAGAAAATTTCAAATTAGACCCTGCCGAACTTTTTAAGCTATTCAATAACTCAAAAAAAACGGAATTAAGAAACAATTATAGTCCAGACGAATTCAGATTGATAAACCTAGCGAGGTTGGCGTTTCTGGATGCAATGGGATATGCGAATCGTGTAGTGAATTCAACACACCTGCAGCTTTATAAGAAAGTACTATATCGATATTTCGAAACAGTCAGAAGTTTAATTTCAAATCCAAATTTTGATGCGAAAGCTTTAGGAAAAGTTTCAATACACCACCAAGCCGAAGCCCTTGACTTAAAAATTCACCCTAGAAGTATTGATGCAATCATAACCTCTCCCCCTTATTCTTTTGCCATTGACTATGTAGCTAATGATAAAGACCAATTGGAATATTTGGGCCATGACATTAATAACTTAAAAGAAAAAATGATTGGCCTAAAAGGAAAAAGCAAAGATGAAAAATTAAAAAACTATTTCGATGATATGGAAATTTATTGTTCCGAAATTTCAAAAGTATTAAAGAAAGGAAAAATATTTGTACTAATAATTGGTTCAAATACTAATCAAACAGGAGGAATTCGTCTTGAAAATAAGGTTATTGAATCTGCGCAAAAATTTCAGTTAAATCTGGTAAAAACTATTATTAAACCTATCAAGGGAATTAGAAATACTATGAAAGACGAGCACATCCTATTTTTCGAGAAAACCTAATTATTTTGTGAGTAAGTTTGAATATTCTTTTTTGGAATATTCTTATCTTCGCAGTAAGATTAAAAAAATGACTAAAAAGAGTTCCCATATATTAGCCAACCTTACCGAAGTTTCTGAAACGAAACTCTCTAGTTTGAAATCAGATGCTTTGTTTGATGCTATTATTTTAAAAACAAATTTTGGCAAAGACCAAATTGGTAAACATTCAATAATTAGCGAATCAGATAGTTTCATTCAAACAACACTGCCATTAATTGACAAGTGTTGTTCTAAGCTTAAAGACGGCGGTTTGGTTTTTATTTATGGTTTACCAAACTACCTTTCCTTTTTTGGAGAATATTTAAGTGACAACAAGCCGGATGAATATTCCTATCTTTTTAAATACTGGATTTCATGTGAGTTCAAAGCAGAAGAAATTAAAGGTGAATTACCAAATGCTCACATTGGCTTATTGATGTATTTAAAAACCAAGTCCAAAAAAAATACTACTCCTTTTGACATTAATACAAAATTTGTACGGTTACCTTATAGTGATTGCACTGCTTGTGGGAATATGACCAAAGATTGGGGAGGTAAAAAACATATGCTTAACCCATTAGGTAGTGCTATATCAGATGTTTGGAGCTTTAACAATATCCCTATAAAAAAAGCAAGCAAAATTCCTGCAGAATTAAGTGAACGAATTTTAGCTTTATTATCAGAAGGGAAAAATGTTTTACAAGTAAACCAAACAAAAGCGAAAACAATTCTTTCAGTTCCTGAAAGTCCAATAAAAATTTCAACAAACGGAAAATCACTTCCTTTAGAAATAAATGAAGTTCTTCACCAAAGTTGCATTGATTATTTGAACGAATTACACCAGAAAAATCCACATGGAGTTTTTGATGTTGCTTTTGCTGACCCACCTTACAACCTTGCTAAAAATTATTCAACTTACCAAGACGATTTAGAAGAACGTAAATACATTAACTGGTGTAATGAGTGGCTGTTAGGAATGTATAACAACCTTAAACCTGGCGGCGCATTACTAGTTTTAAATATTCCAAAATGGTCAGTTTACCATTTTAATTTTTTAGCTGATAAAATGATATTTCAAAACTGGATTGTATGGGATGCACTTTCAACTCCTGCAGGAAAATTGCTTCCTGCACATTATTCATTGCTTTATTTTACTAAAAAAGGAGGAAACCCTAAGGTGAATTTGGGAGTTGACAAACTGATTGATTCAAGAGAATATTGTTTGAGAAATTCATGTGTTAAAAAAAGAAAAATATCTGGTGACGACAGAAAAGAATTACTTAGTGACGTTTGGAAAGACATTCACAGAATAAAACACAAAAAAGATAGGGACCATCACCCATGCCAACTTCCAACAAAGTTGATGGAACGAATTATAAAAATCTTTTCCAATGAAGGCGACATAATTTTTGACCCATTTGGAGGAGCTGGTACGACAGCTATTGCTGCAAAACTTTTGAATAGAAACTTTGTTATAACTGAATTAGATAAAAAATATGTTGACATCGCACAAAGAAATTTATCAAAAATTCAGTCTGATATGTACGGCACTCTTATTTACGAAAGGGATTCTGTCTTCAAACCTCAAATAAATGGGACACCACGAAAACACATTGAAAAGGCTTACATGCAACTTTGCTTCACTGATAATAAAACTTATTCAAAGGAGGAATTGAAGTTAATTTCACCTTTAACTTATTCACTTATTGAAAATTATTCAGGGGACTTTAATAAATTGCAAGCAGCTACAAAAAGAAAAATGGAAGCCTCCCTATTTTTGGTTGAATAAATCAGGGTTTACATCCCCATTTTCATCTTCATCCGATTCCTCTGGTATATCCAACGGAGTATCAAATAATTTTTTAAACTCTTCTTTTTCCTCAGCTGACAGCTTTGCAACTAAATGCTTTGAAATATTTGATTTCCATCTATATTTTATAGACTTTTCAACGCCGTCTAAAAACTTTTCTTTTGTATCCCAGTAAATAACATCTTTATCAAACTCAGACCACGTCTTTGGCCTAACCTTTCCATCATACGGTCTATATTTTATACCACCAGAAAATTTATGGTTCCCCACTACTTCTCTAAAGAGGTTAAAATATGCTTTTATGAATTTCCCGTCAGTGTTACGAAATTGTATTACTAACTCCCATTCTTCAACATACTTTGCGATTCTACTTTCAAGCATTGTATCAAGCCTTGCCATGTCGAACCATGGATTTTTCGAATCTTCATTGACCTTAATGTCAATTGCAAACGTTCCTTCCTCATTAATTATTTTTATGTCTGGATATACACTTTTTGATTTGGGCGATGTTATTTTTGAAGTTGGCAAGTGTTTACCTAATAGGGTCATTACTACATTTGCAGTATCATCTTGCATCTTTTTCCAAGCAATTGCAACATCGTGTGTCTCATTTGCAATAGCTGTCAAATGTTCTGTTACAACCTTGAGAATTTCAGGCTTGAGGTCATTAATTATTTTTTCAGTCTTAGTCGCTGCCATTTAAAATATTTATATCACTTATTCTTGTTTACACTTATTTTTTTAGAATGAAATAGTTAATACCTTTTCCATATAACTCAGCAAGTTTTAATAGAACAACGAACTCAACCTTTCTTTGCCCATTTTCAATTTTAGAAATTTCACTCTGGCTAACAATGCCAGTGTCTGCAACCTGCTTTTGCGTAAGATTTGCTTCTTCTCTTGCCTGAACTAGCAAACCACAAAGCAATCGTCTGTCATTTTTGTAAGATGTTTTTGCCATTAATTTCGTATTCCAAAATGCAATATTATACTCATTCTTCTGGTATGCCATTTTGGAATATCATTTTACATTGCAAATTTGTTATGGATGCACAGTTTGTCACTACGCTTTTAGACACATTTATCAAACTTAAATCACTTTACAAATTCGCACATGCTATAAGTTGGAAGCGACGAAGGCCATGCAGGTAACAGGGAGTTTGGCAAAATACGGGCAGACGTAAGCCGTGTTTCATCGTTCGGTTCATTGTGCATCTGCATATCCAGCTTGACATTAAAAATTTAGCTGTAGAATATCTCATCAACTTTTTATCTTTACTCAGCAGCGGTCAGCCAGGGGCGACGTAATTCTATTACCCGTACTTCGCCAAGCTCTGGCCGTTAGCGGTAATTGTAGTGCGACAGTTCTAAAAATCAAACAGACATTGACAACA
>DAORUG010000207.1:0-4682 GCA_035433125.1 Flavobacterium sp. | reverse complement strand
AAGGCGGCTTGGTATTTGGCACTTTCAAAACTGAAACAGGAAGAGTATAAATCCTGCAAGGAAATCCTATTGACCATTCCAGACGATTTCGAAGATTACGACCAAGTGCAGGAGTTATTGAACGAGTTGGATTGATTTTTTTACCACATAAGGCATTTAAGGTCATTTAAGTAATGTATTCCAAAGCTTATCTGACCTTAAATGCCTTATATGGTTCATTTTTTTGAGCAAGATTGTATCTTTGCTGCTTAAAATAAAGCTTGCAATGACAATTACCGATACTCACACCCATTTATATTCCAACGAATTTGACGAAGATCGCAATGAAATGATTCAGCGTGCCATTGATGCCGGTGTTTCACGATTCTTTATTCCCGCCATCGATTCTACTTTTACACAATCGATGTATGATTTGGAAAAGGCTTATCCCAACAATATTTTTTTGATGATGGGGTTGCATCCAACGCACGTAAAAGACAATTATCTCGAAGAATTGCAGCACGTTGCCGAGGAATTAGCCAAAAGAAAATTCTTTGCCATTGGCGAAATTGGAATCGATTTGTACTGGGATAAAACACATTTGCCACAACAACAAGATGCTTTTAGAAAGCAAATTCAATTGGCGAAACAATACAAATTACCCATCGTGATTCATTGTCGTGAAGCTTTTGATGAAATTTTTGAAATTTTGGAAGAAGAAAAATCTACCGATTTGTTCGGGATTTTTCACTGTTTTTCGGGGAATTATGAGCAAGCTTTACAAGCCATTTCGTATAATATGAAACTGGGAATTGGAGGAGTCGTGACTTTCAAAAACGGAAAAATTGACCAATTTTTGAATCAAATCGATTTGAAACACATTGTTTTAGAAACCGATTCCCCTTATTTGGCGCCCGTTCCTTTTAGAGGAAAACGCAACGAAAGCAGTTATCTGGTAAATGTTGTTAGTAAATTATCTGAGATTTACAATTTGACACAGGAAGAAGTGGCAAGAATTACTACTGAAAATTCTAAAGCCATATTTGCGATTTAACAATCTTATTAGCTAACTTTAAGGTTTTTTTTGTTCATTTGTCAAATTAAATGGATTACCAAAATGAAGAGATTTGATGCCATTAGGCCGTTTTATGATACTGAGATCAATGATGGGATTTTAAAAGTGATTGATCATCCAATGATGAAAGCATTAATGAACTTTTGTTTTCCAAAAGTTGAGGATGAAATTTGGAAAGAGCAACTCAAAAAAACCCATTCCATACGTGATTTTCAGTGTAATTTTATTTATTACGGTGTAAAGCAAGTATTAGAAAAAAGCTCTGAAGGCTTAACCACTTCTGGGTTTGAAAAATTAGACAATAATACTTCATATCTTTATATTTCGAATCATCGCGATATTGTGTTAGACACCACATTGTTGAATGCTAGTTTGTTTGAACACGGAAAATTGATGACTTCTTCCGCTATTGGAGATAATTTAGTTAAAAAACCATTTTTAAGAAATTTAGCCAAATTAAATAGAAATTTTTTGGTTCAACGTGGTTTGGCTCCCCGAGAATTACTAGTTAGTTCTAAGATACTTTCTGAATATATGGCGCAATTGATGTTGCACGAAAACCGTTCAGTTTGGATTGCCCAGCGCGAAGGAAGAACCAAGGACGGAAATGACGAAACCAATCCAGCGGTGCTAAAAATGATTGGAATGGGATCTGACGAGCAGAATTTGATGGATTACTTTAAAAAAATTAAGGTGGTTCCTGTTTCTATTTCTTATGAATATGACCCAACCGATGCTTTAAAAATGCCACAATTAATGGCTGAAAACAATAATGAAATTTACATCAAAGAGAAAAACGAAGACATTATGACTTTGTTGAGTGGAATTATTGGTCAAAAGAAAAGAATTCATATTCATATTGGCGACATTCTTGAAACTGAAATCGACGATATTAAGGCCAATTATGATACTACAAACAAACAAATTCAAGCTTTGGCGCAAGTAATAGATGATTCTATATTGGGCAATTATAAACTTTGGCCAACCAATTATATTGCCTACGATATTTTGCATAAAACCACAAAATACCAACACTTGTACACAGAAAACGAAAAGTCACTTTTTGAGCGCAGATTAGAAATGCGGATTGACCACTGTAATCCATTTGCACTACAAAGTTTCTTGGCGATGTATGCCAATCCTGTTGTCAATAAGTTAAAATACGAAAATGTTATCTAAAGCCAAAATCCTTCTGATTTATACCGGTGGAACAATAGGTATGATGAAAGATTTTGAAACAGGAGCACTCAAGACTTTTAATTTTAGTAAATTACTTCAAAAAATCCCTGAATTAAAACAATTAGATTGTGACATTGAAACGGTTTCTTTCAAAAATCCAATCGATTCTTCTACAATAAATCCTGAAAAATGGGCTGAAATTGCCACCATCATCGAAGATAATTATGATGATTTCGATGGATTTGTAGTGCTGCACGGTTCTGATACTATGTCGTATTCTGCATCAGCTTTGAGTTTTATGCTCGAAAATTTATCAAAACCAGTAATTTTTACAGGTTCACAATTACCCATAGGCGACTTACGAACTGATGCTAAGGAAAACCTAATAACCGCCATTCAGATCGCCTCTTTGAAGGAAGAAAACAAGTCTGTAATTAGTGAAGTTTGTCTCTATTTTGAATACAAATTGTATCGAGGAAACAGAACCACAAAGATTAATGCTGAAAATTTCAATGCATTTATCTCCCCAAATTATCCTACTTTGATAGAATCGGGAGTGAATTTGAAGACTTTTCCCGAGTTGTTTTTGCCAAAAACAAGGAAAAGAAAACTAAAGATTCATAAAAATTTAGATAGCAATGTAGTCATTATAAAAATGTTTCCCGGAATTAGTGAAATTGTTTTATCGGCTATTTTTAATATTCCCCAACTCAAGGGAATAGTATTAGAAACGTATGGAGCTGGAAATGCGCCAACAGAAGATTGGTTTTTAACGCTTTTGAAAAAAGCAATAACAAACGGATTACACATCGTTAATGTAACCCAATGTTCCATCGGAAGTGTAACAATGGGAAAATATGAAACTAGTACGGCATTGAAGGAAATTGGTGTAATTTCTGGAAAAGACATTACTACAGAAGCCGCCATAACTAAATTGATGTACTTGTTGGGACAAAATGTTTCTTCGGATGTTTTTAAAAGTGTTTTCGAAACATCATTACGTGGAGAATTGTTATAAAAATCGGGTATTAATTTTCTAAAGTCGAATTTTTTTTTGTTCTTTGCAACCTCAAAAATATAGAGAGGTGGCCGAGTGGCTGAAGGCGCACGCTTGGAAAGCGTGTATATGGCAACATATCGTGGGTTCGAATCCCATCCTCTCTGCTGAAACAAACTTCAAAATAATTTAAAACCTCGAAAATAGTATGTTTTTCGAGGTTTTTTTTCTTTTAAAAGCTTTTTAAAATATTTATTCTGTATTACAAATACAGCATTTACTGATTTAAGTATTCTGGTTGTCAGAAATATTTTTAAATCAATTGATATTGTAGGAGCAGGTTCCTTTTACGAACTTTTTTAAATGCACAATAATTGCACAAATTGCACAATTGGGCTAAATTATTAAGTGAAATATCAGATTCAACGGCTAGTCGAGATTTAAAAACAGTAACAGAATTAGGTGTTTTTAAAATTTCTGAATCAAAAGGATTGGGTACTTTTTATGAATTAAATGGATTGCGTCATATAAATGTAAAAAAATCAGGTTCTTTTATGAACTAAACATTATTTTTTACAATCGTTTTGGCGGATAAAACCCCATTTGACGGATTAAAATTAATAGCCACAATCACCCACACAAATTAAATAGCTGCGTCTATTACATCATCGTTGCGCTTCGAAATTGAATGTTAACTCAAATTATAAACATTAATTTGAAATCAAATATTTCAAATGGTTTTTCAAAATGTGGAAAGCCATAAACTAATTCAATTTTGTCCATTAACTTCGAAAAAAAGGCTGTTCGAAAAAACAGCCTTTTCCAATCAAAAACTAACTCAAAAACCAAAAATATTATATCATACTTATGATATACCAATTTATTTTGAAAACTCTACCGTTTTTAATTTGTTCCATCCACCACGAGTGAAATCAGGGATTTCAACAGGAGCAGAGTTATTATCCAGAGAAATTTCGGTTAAAGGGCCTAGACATGACCATTCGGCCAAGTCATATACATCCATATCCAACGGAAGACCTTTTTGGAGGCAATAAAACAAGCGATAATCCATAATAAAATCCATGCCACCATGACCCCCAACTTGTTTTGCCTTCTCTTCGATATCTATGACTATTGGATTTTTATATTTTTTCATCAAAGCATTTTTCATCTCCTCTGTAACGAAGCTATGTGCAGTTAAGTTTTCATGATTAGAAGCTATATCTGACCCAATTGATTTTGAATTCAAAGCATATCCTTCTACGGGATATTTATTGGCAAACCCTTTAGTTCCACTTATTTGATACATTCGACTGTAAGGACGAGGGGAAGTTACATCATGTTGAATTTGAATTGTTTTACCTTTTTCCGTACGTATCATTGTCATAGTATGGTCTCCGTTTCTAAAATCTTTTACGTCTTCACCTGTCATTTCCTTAATGTAAGCAGGAT
>DAORUG010000206.1:0-4682 GCA_035433125.1 Flavobacterium sp. | reverse complement strand
TGATTATCTAGGGAAACAAATGTTGTTCAACCGGAAACAAGACTTTGCTTTTGGCGCAAGAGGAACGTATTACATCAATGATTGGTTTCATTTATTACACGAACTCGATTTTGCCTGGCGAAAAGACGGTACTCAGGATTTTGCACAAATGACCAAATTTACGATTGCCCCAACATTGGTTCCAACCGCTAAACGAGATGTTTGGGAACGACCTCATTTTAGATTCGTTTACAGCGTGGCGCATTACAACCAATTTGCCGCCGACAATCTTTACTCGCCTTATTTAGCACAAAGCGGCACCAAAAATTGGGGGCAATATATAGGCGTTAAAATGGAATGGTGGATTTGGTGATTTTTTTCAGACTGTAAAATATAACTTTTTATCATTGTTTTGTTATATTCTTTCTATAGATTTGTGAAATAAATTTTCAAAATATGAAACCAGACTTATTTCAAGCTCCAGATTATTACAACCTTGACGAATTATTGACGGATGAACATAAATTAGTTCGAGATTCTGCACGCGAATGGGTCAAGCGTGAGGTTTCACCTATCATAGAAGACTTTGCACAAAGAGCTGAATTTCCAAAACAAATCATCAAAGGTTTGGCTGATATTGGTGCTTTTGGTCCTTACATTCCCGAAGAATATGGCGGTGCCGGTTTGGATCATATTTCGTATGGCTTGATTATGCAGGAAATCGAAAGAGGCGATTCGGGAGTTCGATCCACCGCTTCTGTTCAATCGTCGTTGGTAATGTATCCCATTTGGAAATACGGGAACGAAGAACAACGTTTGAAATATTTACCCAAACTGGCTTCTGGAGAATTTATGGGTTGTTTTGGTTTAACCGAACCCAATTACGGTTCCGATCCAGGAAGTATGATTACCAATTTCAAAGATATGGGTGATCATTATTTATTGAATGGTGCCAAAATGTGGATTTCCAATGCGCCTTTTGCCGATATCGCCATTGTTTGGGCAAAAAATGAAGAAGGAAGAATTCACGGATTGATTGTAGAGCGTGGAATGAAAGGTTTTACAACTCCCGAAACACATAATAAATGGTCGCTTCGTGCATCAGCAACTGGTGAATTGATTTTTGATAATGTAAAAGTGCCAAAAGAAAATTTATTACCAAACAAATCAGGACTTGGAGCGCCACTTGGATGCTTGGATTCGGCACGTTTTGGGATTGCTTGGGGCGCGATTGGAGCGGCGATGGATTGTTATGACACGGCTTTGCGTTATGCCAAAGAAAGAATCCAGTTTGATAAACCGATTGCCGGAACCCAATTGCAACAAAAGAAATTAGCCGAAATGATTACCGAAATCACCAAAGCACAATTGCTAACTTGGCGTTTGGGTGTTTTGAGAAACGAAGGAAAAGCTACAACTGCACAAATTTCGATGGCCAAAAGAAACAATGTAGATATGGCTATCAACATTGCCCGTGAAGCTCGACAAATGCTTGGTGGAATGGGAATCACCGGCGAATATTCGATTATGCGACATATGATGAATTTAGAATCGGTAATCACCTATGAGGGAACTCACGATATTCATTTATTGATTACTGGAATGGATATTACGGGGATTTCAGCTTTTAAATAAAAATACAAATTGTAACCAAAAAAGGCTTTTCAGAAATGGAAAGCCTTTTTTTTATAGTTTTATATTCCCTAAAACAACGGTGCTAATTCTATTTCCAATCCTTCCAATTCCTTAGTAACAGGAATTTGACAACTCAAACGGCTGTTGGTTTTTATATTGGGTAATCTCGAAAGAGTTACTAATTCCGCTTCTCTTTTTTCGGGTAAAGTTACATCGTTAACGGCATAACATTGACAGGTGTGACACATCGCCATTCCGCCACACAAACCAATAGTTCCAACGGGTTCGAGTTCGTAAGCACGAACAACATGCATTAAATTTAATGCCATATCTGTCGGCGCTTTTACTTCGTGTAATTGTCCTTTTCTATCTTTAATTTTAATTGTAATATCCATAAATCTTATTCAACATTTACAACAGTTTCTATTTGCGGAGCATATTTCTTGATGGTTGTCTCCACTCCTGCTCTCAGCGTCATGTGGCTTACGCTACAATTTGTGCAAGCTCCTTGTAGGCGAACCGTCACGTGTTTTTCGTCTTCGATAGAAACAAGTTGAATGTCTCCTCCATCAGAATTTAAAAAAGGACGAATTTCTTCGAGCGCTTTCAAAACATTTGCTGTTAATTCTTCTGTAGTCATTTTTGTTATATTAATTACCCGCCGAAACGAGTTTTGGATTATTTTTTGGTCGAAGAGCAACCCGCCATATTTGTTATTTTGATAGCTTCGGATGCTGGTAAATTTTCGTTTCTGCTAACCACTTCCCTTACTACGTTTTTAGTGATTTCTTCAAAAATAGCTTCGGTTATAGAACCTGTTTGCATAGCTGCTGGTCGTCCAACATCACCTGCTTCACGAATAGATTGCACTATTGGAACTTCGCCAAGGAAGGGAACTTGCAAATCTTCGGCAAGATTTTTTGCACCTTCTTTTCCGAAAAGGTAATATTTATTATTTGGCAATTCTTCGGGTGTGAAATAAGCCATGTTTTCGATAATCCCCAAAACTGGAATATTAATCGCTTCAGACAAGAACATAGAAACTCCTTTTCGAGTGTCAGAAAGGGCTACAGCTTGTGGTGTACTCACAACAACAGCTCCTGTTATTGGCAAAGCTTGCATAATAGAAAGATGAATATCTCCGGTTCCTGGAGGTAAATCGACTAATAAAAAGTCTAATTCGCCCCACTCTGCATCAAAAATCATTTGGTTTAATGCTTTTCCTGCCATTGGTCCTCGCCAAATAATAGCTTGACTTGGAGGTGTAAAAAATCCTATAGAAAGTAGTTGCACTCCGTAACTTTCGATAGGTTTCATTTTTGATTTACCATCAACTTCGATTGAAAGCGGTTTTGCACTTTCTACATCAAACATAATTGGCATTGATGGCCCGTAAATATCAGCATCAAGAATTCCAACTGAAAACCCCATTTTGGCAAGAGTAACGCCTAAATTAGCCGTAACAGTAGATTTCCCAACTCCTCCTTTTCCAGAGGCAACAGCTATAATATTTTTGATTCCAGGTATAGATTTGTCTGTAACTTCACTTTTTTCTGGGGCTTCAATTTTGACATTAATTTTGACTTGAGCCTCTGCTGAAACTTTTTCTAAAATTGTTTTTTTGATATCGTCTTCGGCACGTTTTCTTATGTGTAATGCAGGAACATGTAAAACTAAATCAACAATAACTTCGTTTCCAAAGGTTACTACATTGGCAATGGCGCCACTTTCTACCATATTTTTTCCTTCGCCGGCAACCGTAATGGTTTCTAAAGCCTTAAGGATTTCTTTTCTATCTAATTTCATCTTTTTGATTTCTTTCAATTAAAATTTTCCAATGGAAATTATCTTTATTTAAACTGATTCTATTATAAATTTCCGACTGCAAAGATACCAAGAAAAGTTCTTATTATAATCGTTTTAAGAAGGATTTATTAGTAGCATAATTAAGCTTTTGAAGTTATAAAATTTGCATTTTATAAGAAAAGAAGTAATTTTATAATCTAAGCTAAAAAATATGGGATTAAGTATTCATTATCAAGGAAACTTTAAAAACGCAAAGACTTTTCCATTAATGATTGAAGAAGTCGTAACAATTGCTAAAGCAAACTGTTGGGACTATTTCATCTTTGAAAATGAATTTCCAAATAAAACTTTTACTTCAATACCCGAAAAGGAGAACTTGTATGGTATTTGTATTTCGCCTCCAGGATGTGAAATGGTCAGTTTTAGCTTTCTATCCAATGGAAAAATGTGTGGTGTCGAAAAACTTCAAATCAACAAGCATTTAGAAAACCTAGAAGAAGATGAAAATTTATATTATTTGCACACCAAAACCCAATATGCAGGAATAGAAATTCACAAAAAAATAATTATTCTTTTTGACTATTTAAGTGCAACCTATTTTGACAATTTTGAACTTAAAGACGAAGGACAATTTTGGGAAACTAGAGATGAAGAATTACTGAAAACCATTTTCAATAGATATACCAATTTGATTGAAAGCTTTCAAAGTTCATTAGAAAATATTCCAATAAATAAGGGAGAATCTGCAGAAGATTATGTACTGCGAATGGCTGAATTTGTTCAAAGAAACAATACAATGAAAGACGATAACAAGAATGATGATGAACTTCCTAAACTTGATATTCACGATGAAAATGAATTTAAAAAATTAAAACTTTCTATTGAACATGGAGCCAGTTATTTCGGCAAAGGCAATGCCGATATTCCTCCCGAAATCGAGGGACAGTTTTTAGATTATATTACAAATTTCGAAAATGCTTCTAAAAATGCGAAACAAATTTCTGTTTTTGAAAAATTAGGCAATCCAGATTACAAACCTGAATCCACATTAACTAATGATGAAATAACAATTGAATTAGAAAGAATCGAACTTTTGATGCACAATCAGGGAATGACTCTGGATGTTCTGGCAGATTATATTGACGAAGAACGCCTGATTTACAAATTCATAACTGAAGAATTATTCGATTACGAAATATCCGACATTAATATACTAGGCATGCAAACCTGCTTTATTTACGAAGAATTTCACCCAAATCACG
>DAORUG010000205.1:0-4712 GCA_035433125.1 Flavobacterium sp. | reverse complement strand
AGTCTTAAAGAAAAATAAAATTCTTTTAAGACTTTTTTATAAATATATTTGAGTTGAAACTATTTTGGCGCAGCAGCACTGGCAGCAACAGCAATAAGTTGAATGTCTCTGTCGAATAAATACAATCCGCCTTTGTCGTCACCAATCAAATTGATTTTGTCCAAAATGGTTTTGGCAGTAGCTTCTTCTTCAATTTGTTCGGCAACATACCATTGCAGGAAGTTGTGAGTGGCATAATCTTTTTCTTCAAAAGTGATGTGCACCAATTCATTAATGGAATTTGAAACGAAAAGTTCATGTTGGTAAAGCGCTTCAAACATTCCTTTAAAAGTTTCGTAAGAAGTATTTGGGGCAGCTAAATCGGTAATTTGTGCGTGACCTCCGCGTTCGTTTACATATTTTATTAATTTGAGCATATGCAGGCGTTCTTCGTCTGATTGTGCATACATAAATTTGGCGATTCCTTCCAGTCCACTAACTTCTGACCAGCAAGCCATTGACAAATAAATTTGAGAAGACTCGGCTTCAATTCTAATTTGTTTGTTTAAAGCGATTTCTATGTTTTTTGATAGCATAATTAAGTAGTTTTTAGCAAATTTAAATAAAATAATTCAAAGCAGATGATTGCTTTTATAAAAGATTTTACTTCTTGGGATTTCTTTAAAATTAGGGTTCTTTTATTAAAAATATGAAATTTTTTGAATTCAATTTGTCAAAAGTGAATGATTTCAAATTATTGATTCATCAATTCCTGAAAGCAATCTATAAATTGACTTACGTGGAAACCATCCATCAAGCCGTGATGCGCGTGAATAGACATCGACATCGTTCTTTTTCCGTCATTATTAATCATCATTTTTCCAAAAGAAATTTTCGGACAACTATCTGGAAAAGTATAACTTCTGGCGTGAGAAAGTGAGGTAAAATTAATCCAGGGAACGGCCGAAAAATGAATTAAATTATCGTTTGGAAATTCCCTAGTTAAAAGCCCTGATGTGTTTTGTATTCTTTCGATTTCTTGAAAAGCATTGGCGGCAAAAACTTTAAAATCTGGCGAATATTCAATCAACGAAAACCCGAAAGTTTGGTCTTCACGCATTATGGTTGCCGAAACATCAATGGTATCGTAAATGTAAACGGCATCGTCATTTATTCGATAACGAAAGGATTCAATTGTATTTACAGCAACGAGAGTTTTGTGCAAATAATACACAAAAAAAGAAGTTCCCAATTGTTTGGCAGTCGCATAGGCTTTAGTACAATCTATTTCGACAGTTAAACCAAAAAAGGGTTCTTCGAATTGTTTGAAAAACAGAAAATGTTCTTTTCTAGGCCAGTTTTCTAAATCTAAAAGGGTTTTCACTATTGGAGTAAAATTTAATTTGTCAAAAGTACAGCAAAACTTTTAATTTTTGTGCCACTAACTTTTCAGGACAAGTCAAAAAAAAGCCCTAAAAGAAATTTCCTTTAGGGCTTTTAAGATGTTAAAAAGTAGTTTATTTTATTTTGAAAGTAACTTTTCTAACTAATTTTCTAGCGCCTTCAGAAGTTTTATCTACAGAAGTGTCTTCTCCGGCAGAAATTACATTCAATCTTGAAGAATCAATGTTTGCTTTTAATAAAATGTTTTTCACATTCGTAGCTCTTGCATTAGCTAATCTGTCGTTGTATTCAGATCTTCCAACTTCGTCAGCGTGACCAATAATATCAACTGAAGCAGTAGGATTGTTTCTTAAATAAGTCAAGATAAAATCAATACCTTCAGTAGAAGTATTATTAGGTTTTGCAACATTGAAATCAAAATAAGTACAAATATAACCATTGTTAATTGTGCTTTTAATCTGGTCATTATAGTTTAAAACTTGAGTACTGTCAGATTTACTTGCGTAATTTTCTAAGACGTAAGCTTCTGTTTTATCAGCAACACCGTTATTGTTTTTATCAATAGATCGTCCTTTAGTATCAACCATTGCTCCAGCAGGTGTTTCAGGTTCTTCGTCTAAATAATTTGCTACACCATCTTTGTCACTATCAAGCATTCTATTTTCAACAGCAGTAAATCTTGCGTCAATTGCTGCAAATCTGTCATCGTTGTCCATAACCCAGTCAGCATGTTTGGCTTTTTTACCCAAGTAAACCGTGATTCCCGCAGTTCCAGTGAAAAGACTTCCGTTGAATCCTCTGATGTTATTAGTGCTTGCTCCATCAAAAGCGAAACTTTGTTTTGTATTAGAAATCGTTGTGAAATCTCCTGTTAGCACAATTCTGTCAGTCAATTTGATTTGACCCGTTACACCAATCATAAAATTCCCCATTCTGTCTTTTAAATACGTAGGATCTTTTCTTTCCAAGAAAGACAAACCAAAACCTGCGTGGGCTAATAAACCAAATGTGTTTGTCCAAGTTTCAAAATTCATTATTCTTCCCAAGTTGGCAACACCTTGTAAATCTGCTCTGTAATATTTTGTATCAAAAGGCATTGATCCTTCTTCTTCAGTAAAACTGTTGTATCCGAAATCTCCTTTTAAACCAAATTTGTTGTTGAACATGTAACGAACACCTAAATCTACAGTGTATGGACTAACTACTGTGGTGTAATATCCAGAGGTCATTGGCCGTTGCGGTTTGTTAAAACCACCAGATAATTCGATAGACCATTGATTAAAATCAGTTGTCTTGGCTACAACTGTTCCGTCTTGCGCGCTTATTGTTGTTAAAGCGAATGCAAAAACTAATGTAAGTACTATTTTTTTCATAATTTCATAATTTAAATTCTCGACAAAACTACATTGCGTTGTTCGATATAAAATTTAAATCAGTTAATTATGAAAGTAATTATTTTAATTTTATAAGTTATGGGTAAATCTGTTATTTAAGTCATTGAAAATCATTGCTTTGAAAATAACAAACAATGAAACATCCTTCTTATTGCAATTTTATTAAGACATCGGTCATCTTTTCGAAAGTGTAGAAGTTTTTGTGTTCTACTTTATAATCAATTCTTTCGTGTGCCCAAGTGGTGTGAAACGGAATATGAACGGCGTGTCCGCCAATGGCTAATACCGGCAAAACATCTGATTTCAGGGAGTTGCCAATCATAAAAAACTCCTTGGGCTGAATCTCCAAACGTTTCAATAAATCGGAATAATCTTTTTCCTGTTTGTCCGCCATCACCTCGATATGGTGAAAATAATGTCCCAAACCAGAATCGTGCAATTTTCGGCGTTGGTCCAGTAAATCGCCTTTTGTTGCCACAACGAGTTTGTATTTTCCTTGCAAAGCGTCTAAAGTTTCTTCAACGCCGTCTAATAATTCAATAGGTTTTTCGAGTAAATCTTTGCCGTATTCGATTATTTTTTCAATGACCTCAACAGGAATGGTATTGTTCGAAATTTTCATCGCCGCCTCAATCATCGAGAGAATATAAGCTTTGATTCCGTATCCATAAATTTTCAAATTATCAATCTCAACCTTAAAAAGTTCCTGCGAAATCCCTTGATGCGACAAATAATCGCTCATCAAGCCACAGAATTTTTGTTCCGTTTCCTGAAAATAAGGTTCGTTTACAAATAAGGTGTCGTCAGCGTCGAAGGCAATTACTTTTAGGTTCATAGGGTTGAATTAATCTCTAAACTTGCGAATAGTATATTCTTTTGTTTTATTGTCGTAATATCCAAAATAATAGATGTTGTCCAATTTATATAGCGTCTGCGAAGAAACATTGGTATCCTTGTCGAAGAAGATGCGTATTTTATCAAAAGCCAATGGGTCTATTTCGCCTTTGATATGATTGGAGTCTTTGTCGAACAAACCATTAATATAAACCACTTTTCTATTGGCATAAGCATTAAAACTTTCCATTGTAGGATTCGAAATAGCAGCATCAATCATAGAGCCAGCTATGGAACCTAAAGCACCAAACATTCCGCCAACAATTGCTCCAGTACTAGCTTGTTGTTGTTCTTGCGAAACGCTTCCTATGGTAACTAAATAATTGCCATTCAATTTATAACACGATATTCCCGCATTCAAATTATTGATTTTTCGAATGAATTGTGACGAAGTTTCCAAAATTCTTGTTTTAGTTGTGCCGCCATTTTCTTGCACATAATTACTGTTTTTAAAATCAATAATGGGATTTTCGTCCGATGCTTCGTAGCTTTTAATCAAATTATCTTCTAAATCTTTAACCGTTAAAATCAATTGACTTGAAGAGGATTTTATTTGATACAAAAGATTGTCAATCAAAAAAGAATTGGAATTTAATTCGAAACGTTCCGTATAACTAATGTAGGGTTTTTTTATAAATTTTTCACTTGCCTTGAATTTGTCTAAATCTAAAGTAATCAATTGGGTATAATCTAGATTTGCATCAAAAGTTATTATAATAGTATTCCCATTCGAATAACATTTTCTTCTCTTCGAACTTTCTACAATCGAAGTTGGGTTTTCGGGTGTGATTTTTTGCAAAGAAAAAGGAATTTCGGTAGCATAATAGCTTTCATCAAGCACATCGTAGAAGGTTGTTTTTTGATAATTGGATTTAAAAAATTTAAAACCTGTTAAATCAATTACTCTTTCTTCTAATTTTCCATCAGTATCAAAAACATATAACTTTATCTTATCACTGTTTTTTAAAACAGTCATAATATAAAATTTACCGTTTTGAGAAAAATTTTGAACGAATTTCTAATATTTTAAAGGCAAAGTAT
>DAORUG010000204.1:0-4738 GCA_035433125.1 Flavobacterium sp. | reverse complement strand
CTTTGGCAAAATAACTTTCTAACCATTCGATCATCTCTAAATCCAAGTGATTCGTAGGTTCATCAAGAATTAATAAATCAGGGCGATTAATCAGAATAATAGCTAGTGACAAACGTTTTTTCTGACCACCCGAAAGATTTTTTACTTTCAGTTTAAAGTCTTCTAGCTTTAGTTTGAATAAAATTTGCTTGTATTGGGTTTCAAAATCCCAAGCGTTGTGTTGGTCCATTCCGTCGAAAGCTTTTTGGTAAGCATCTTCGTCTTCGGGGTTTTCCAATGCTTTTTCGTAGGCTTCAATCACTTTCAAACTCTCGTTATCAGAGGCAAAAATACTTTCTTCAATCGTCAATTCGTCCTGCAATTTATTATCTTGCGAAAGAAACGCCATTCGGATGCTTTTTCGAATCACGACTTGGCCAGTATCAGGTTCGTCAAAACCATTGATAATGTTCATAATGGTGGTTTTTCCGGAACCATTCTTGGCTATAAAGGCAATTTTTTGGTCTTTGTTGATTCCAAAGGAAATGTCTTTAAAAAGAACACGCTCTCCAAAAGATTTTGAGATATTTTCGACTGATAAGTAATTCACTAGTATAATTTTTTGCAAAAGTAAGCTTTTATAACACTATTAGCGAATAGTTTATTTTGAAACTGGATTGAGATTACAAAAAGCAGATTAATTTTGTAATCTGAAAACATTGCTACAGATACCGCAATTTCTCTTCTTCAATATCTAAATAATGCATCTGCCTCCGTATTATCGACTCGTCTAAGCTTTGATCTTCTCTGTTTTTATCGATGAGCCACTGCCTTTGCTGATTTAATAAATCCAGGTAAATAACTTTTAAATCTTCTCCAATTGATTCATCATCGATTCCGTTACTATACTGCTCCCATTTCAGAATAAGATGCTGCAATGGAGGATTACTTTCCACTTGCTCACTATAATTTTTCTTTAAGTATTCTGTTGCAAATTCAGCCAATTCCTGTCGAATGTTATTATAGACTTCTGCACGGGATAAGGCATCGTCATCAGTATCGGTTAGAATTTTTTTAATAAAATAAGGCAATGTCAAACCTTGGATTAATAAAGTCAAAAGTATAACAATGAAAGTGATAAACAGGATGAGATTGCGCTGTGGAAATCCGTTACCATTATTGAGATAAACAGGTATAGATAATGCTGCAGCGAGTGAAACCACACCGCGCATTCCGGTCCAGCCAAGTATAAACGGAACTTTATAACCCGGATTTTTGCTGTCGGCCACCGTGATAAAATTACGGGCAATGAGTGTAACAATTACAGCGCCATAAGAAGACAGAATTCGGCTGACAATCAAAACAATCGTAATCAGCACACCGTATCCAACAGCGGTAGGAATACTAATATTTACTTCTTCAAGTCCTTTGGTAATTTGCGGCAGATCTAATCCAATCAGCATAAAAACAAATCCGTTCAGGATAAAACAAAAACTTTCCCAGACGTTTACTCCCCGAATACGAGATCGGCTGTTCAGAAACCGATGTCTGTTATTCGACAAAAGCAAGCCGCCACTCACCACTGCCAATACGCCGGAACAGTGAACCTCTTCGGCAGCGAGATAGATAATATAAGGGGTTAGCAATGTCAGCAAGGTATCTGTATTCACATCCGTCGGCAAGTATTTATGAGCTTTCATAAAAATCCATCCAATCAGTAAACCAATTGAAACACCGCCAACAATCATCCAGCTAAAACTTGTGGCAGCTTTGGAGAATATAAACTGCTCGGTGGCAACGGCAATCATCGCAAATCTAAAAATAATTAAGGATGAAGCATCGTTCAATAGACTTTCGCCTTCTAAAATAGACGAAACTGTTTTGGGAACTTTAACAAATTTCAAAATAGCACCGGCACTTACTGCATCTGGTGGCGATACAATTCCACCTAAAACAAATCCTAATGCCAATGAAAACCCCGGAATAATATAATTGGCAACTAATGCTACTGAAAGTGCAGATACAAAAACGACCACAAAAGCAAAGCTTGTTATAATGCGCCTCCATCGCCACATTTCTTTCCACGAAACTGTCCATGCTGCTTCATAGAGTAACGGAGGCAGGAAAATAAAGAATATCAGATCGGGTTCTATGTTTATTACGGGTACGCCGGGAATAAAACTGATAACCAAACCCGCCAAAACTAATAGTATAGGGTAAGCTACTTTTATTTTATCAGCCAGCATAATCAGCAATAAAATAACGAGCAATAGTCCAAGATAAAAAGGGAAATTTTCAAGCATCCTTTACTTTATTTTTAAATCTTTAAGTTACAAATGTATTGTATTTATATTGAAGCTAGGGAATTAGCCCGCAAGTTAAAAAGGTATGAAACATTGAATTCAATAGTACAAAACACAGGGATATTCTATAAATATCTTATACTCAATTTTTCAAAAACGAACTCAAATCGGCCGTATGGATTTGTGATGGAATTTTTATAATAGGCCTTTTAATAAGGGATTCGTTGGTTAAATAGAATAATTTTCCATCAAGAGATTCAATTCCCTCTATTTGATAAAAAGGCAATGAGAGTTTAATTTTTCGTTTATTTCCAGCCAAAAAATCATTGTTTTTATAGTCATATAAAAGATATAAAAAAGGCTGAAGCATACCAGAATAACCACAAAGCACGATACCTTTTCCAGAAGCTAATAATGTCGCACCAGTTATTAGCCCAGATACATCAAGGGTTTCTTTTAATTTAGCAGAATATTTTCCTGGAATTTTGGGCAAGACATAGATACTCGTTTTCTTTTGACTCCATTGTTTGGCAAACAAATAAATACTGTCTCGGGAAACAACAAAAGCTTCACAGTCAAAATTGGTGCTATTTTCTTTTTGAATGCCAAAATCCGTTTGATTGGAATACGAAAATGAAATTGTGTCTATCAAGGGTTTATTCGAAAGAAAGGATTTTTTTTCGATCCTCAAAAGATGCAAATTCTTTCGGTTGCCTTGAAAATTATTTCCGAAATCACCAATATAAATATAACTGCTGTCTTGCGAAATTTCCTCCCAATCGTTATTTTTTACTTTTTCGAGTTTAACTTTCTTTTGAATTTTTCCGCTGAAATCCAATCCGTAAATCGTGTTATCGTGGTCATCATTGTGTGTCCACAATAAGTTATCGAATGCCATTAAACCGGAAGTTTCCATCAAAGAATCTTCTAATTTAACGGAAGTTTTAGTTTTGACTTTAGCGGAAGCATAAACGCAACTTCCGTCATTATTTTTGGCATTTGGATTAAAATTTTTCGCTAGAGCATCGGTACAACCTGAAATTTGCCCATAGCTGGAAGTGAGAATTAAGAAGAAAAGAATAAATGATTTTTTCATTAATAAAGAGTAATTACAAAGCGGGCAAAAGTACGCTATTAAAACGGATGTTTGCTGCAAAGCACTTCGATTTCGATAAACAAAAAAGACTTTTGAAATATTGAAAAAAAAATTGGCACTTTCAAAATTATTGTTACATTGTACTAGATTTTAGAAGATTCTTAAAATTGTTATCTAAATTTTATTAAAACAATACAATATGTACCATTCAAAAATAACGGGATTAGGACATTATGTTCCTGATAACGTGGTAACTAATGACGATTTATCCAAAATAATGGACACTAATGACGAATGGATTCAGGAGCGAACGGGAATTCAGGAACGAAGACATATCATTCGAGGAGAAGATACCACCACGACAATGGGTGTGAAAGCAGCGAAAATTGCCATTGAACGTTCTGGGATTGCCAAAGAGGACATCGATTTTGTTGTTTTTGCCACTTTGAGTCCTGATTATTATTTTCCTGGCTCAGGGGTTTTGGTGCAACGTGATTTAGGATTAAAAAACGTGGGCGCGTTAGACATCAGAAATCAATGTTCGGGTTTTGTGTATGCAGTTTCTATTGCAGACCAATACATCAAAACTGGAATGTACAAAAATATCCTCATAATTGGTTCCGAAGTACAATCGACAGGGCTGGATATGACCAATCGTGGTCGAGGCGTTTCGGTGATTTTTGGAGATGGAGCCGGAGCAGCAATTTTGAGTAGAGAAGAAGATTTGTCTAAAGGAATTTTATCTACACATTTGCATTCCGAAGGCCAACATGCCGAAGAATTGTATGTAAAAGCACCAGGAATGGGTGGCCGTTGGGTTACCGATATTCTAGCGGATAATGATCCCGAAGATGATAGCTATTTTGGTTATATGAATGGTCAATTTGTGTTCAAAAACGCTGTTGTTCGTTTTTCTGAAGTAATCAATGAAGGCTTGGAAGCCAATGGTTTGCAGGTTTCGGATATCGATATGTTGATTCCGCACCAAGCAAATTTGAGAATTTCCCAATTTATTCAAAATAAATTTAAATTGACTGACGATCAGGTTTTTAATAATATTCAAAAATACGGGAACACCACCGCAGCTTCCATTCCAATTGCTTTGACCGAAGCTTGGGAACAAGGAAAAATTAAATCGGGCGACACTGTGGTTTTGGCAGCTTTTGGTAGCGGATTCACTTGGGGAAGTGTGATTATAAAATGGTAATTTGGATTAAAAGCCCATTGCGAAATAAACCAATTTAAGAGAGAAAAAAATAGAGTATAGAACACTTAAACCGTTGTTCTATACTCTTTTTTCTTAATACTTAATACTCTAATCTTAATACTTTTTACTTCCAATTAAAACTAATTCGTTTCT
>DAORUG010000203.1:0-4750 GCA_035433125.1 Flavobacterium sp. | reverse complement strand
CTTAATGGTTCAAAAATCATAGATTCCCATATCTTAACTGCTTTTAGCCCCGATAGCAGTGAAAATCCCACGCTTTTGGGCGTGGATTGTAACAATTGCTTCGCCAGTTCGGCTTTCAGCCTCGGGTGCGGGATAAAGCTTCAAAAAAAATTACCGGGATTAGCTTCCCAAAATCAATCACAAATACCCCGAAATAGAGAAGGGATTGTCTATTTCACAAAACTAAAAATTATGTACGTAGTAAAAAGAGATGGCCACAAAGAGCCAGTAATGTTTGACAAGATCACGGATAGAATTAAAAAACTATGCTACGGACTCAATGGTTTAGTAGAACCTGTAAAGGTGGCGATGCGAGTAATAGAAGGTTTATATGACGGAGTTTCTACTTCTGAATTAGATAATCTTGCTGCCGAAACTGCTGCTTCGATGACCATTGCTCACCCAGATTATGCTCAACTTGCAGCTCGAATCGCGATTTCGAATTTACATTCCAATACCAAGAAATCTTTCTCGGAAACCATGAACGAAATGTTTCATTATGTGAATCCGAGAACCAATCTTGAAGCCCCTTTGCTTTCAGAAGAAGTTCATAAAGTAATTATGGAAAATGCCGAATTCTTGGATTCGCACATTATATACAATAGAGATTTTAACTACGATTATTTTGGTTTCAAAACCTTGGAACGTTCGTATTTGTTGAGGATAAACGGAAAAATTGTAGAGCGTCCGCAACACATGTTGATGCGTGTTTCTGTTGGAATTCACTTGGGAGATTTGGAATCAGTGATTGAAACTTACGACTTAATGTCGAAAAAATTCTTTACACACGCTACTCCAACATTATTCAATGCTGGAACACCAAAACCTCAAATGTCTTCTTGCTTCCTTTTGGCTATGCAGGACGACAGCATCGATGGAATATATGACACCCTAAAACAAACAGCAAAAATCTCACAATCGGCTGGTGGAGTTGGATTGTCTATTCATAATGTTCGCGCAACCGGTTCATACATTCGTGGTACCAACGGAACTTCGAACGGAATTGTACCGATGTTGAGAGTTTTCAACGATACCGCTCGTTACGTAGATCAAGGTGGTGGAAAACGTAAAGGAAGTTTTGCCATTTACATCGAAACTTGGCACGCAGATATTTTCGAATTCTTGGATTTGAAAAAAAATACCGGAAAAGAAGAAATGCGCGCCAGAGATTTATTTTTTGCGATGTGGACTTCGGATTTGTTTATGAAACGTGTGCAAGAAGATACTTATTGGACATTGATGTGTCCGAACGAGTGCCCAGGTTTGTACGACGTTTACGGAGAAGAATTTGAAAAATTATACATTTCCTACGAAGAAAGAGGAAAAGGTCGTAAAACCATCAAAGCACGTGAATTGTGGGAGAAAATTTTGGAATCTCAAATCGAGACCGGAACACCATATATGCTGTATAAAGATGCAGCCAACAGAAAATCGAACCAAAAAAATCTTGGAACTATTCGTTCATCGAATTTGTGTACTGAGATTATGGAATTTACTTCGAAAGATGAAATTGCAGTTTGTAATCTTGCTTCTATTTCGTTGCCAATGTTTGTCGAAAACGGAAAATTTGACCACAAATTATTGTTCAATGTGACCAAACGTGTGACGAGAAACTTAAACAAAGTAATCGACAGAAATTATTATCCTGTAGTAGAAGCCGAAAACTCAAATATGCGTCATCGCCCTGTGGGTCTTGGTGTTCAAGGATTGGCAGATGCTTTCATCATGTTGCGAATGCCTTTTACAAGTGACGAAGCAAAGAAATTAAACCAGGAGATTTTCGAAACCTTATACTTTGCAGCCGTAACCGCTTCGATGGAAATGGCCAAAGAAGAAGGACCTTATTCTACCTTTAAAGGTTCGCCAATTTCGCAAGGAGAATTCCAACACAATCTTTGGGGATTGAAAGACGAAGAACTTTCCGGTCGTTGGGATTGGGCGTCTTTGAGAAAAGAAGTGATGGAAAACGGTGTAAGAAATTCACTTTTGGTGGCACCAATGCCAACCGCTTCGACTTCACAGATTTTAGGAAACAACGAAGCTTTCGAACCTTATACTTCCAATATTTATACAAGACGTGTTTTGTCAGGAGAGTTTATTGTAGTGAACAAACACTTGTTGAATGACTTGGTAGAACGTGGACTTTGGAACGAAACCCTGAAACAAGAATTGATGAGACAAAACGGTTCAGTCCAAGGGCTTGATATTCCTCAAGATTTGAAAGAATTGTACAAAACAGTTTGGGAAATGTCTATGAAAGACATCATCGATATGTCACGCCAACGTGGTTATTTTATTGACCAATCGCAATCGTTGAACTTGTTTATGCAAGATGCGAATTACTCAAAACTAACCTCAATGCACTTCTATGCATGGCAATCTGGGTTGAAAACCGGAATGTATTATTTGAGAACAAAATCGGCAGTTGATGCCATTAAATTTACATTGAATAACGACAAAAAAGCGGAACCGCTACCTGTTGTTGAAGTAGCAGCAAACAGTGTAGAAATGACCGCCGAAGAATACAGAGCAATGATTGAAATGGCAAAAAATGCCGGTCCTGAAGATTGCGAAATGTGTGGTTCATAAATAATATCTATTAAAATATAATTTTAATAGATATTATTTATATATTTGTAATCTAATTAAATAAGATTATAAATGGAAAGTATTGAAACACGTTATAGAATATCATATTTAAACGGTAACTCATTAGCTTATTATTACAATAAAGAAGAGTTTATAAACGATTGTCAAGGAATTAAAGATTTAGAATTTAATTCAGAGATTTTTAAAAATGGGGGTATTTTAAAATGGCAGAATAAAAAATTGAAAATCAATGAAATTAATATTGAATTTAGTTCCATATTAATTGATGGAAACAGAATAGAAAATGATAAAGATAGGATTTCAAAAACGATAATAGTGGTTGTAATTTTCATAAAGGATTAACTTACCATTTTGACAATAGAGAATTTAAAGCAGTTATTGTAAAAATAACTGCTTTTTTTTAGAGTTATTATCTGTTTTGCGTTACAATCTTTAAGGAAAATAAGGGTTTTATGTTCACTTATTTCTCAGGCTCAACGGTTTTACTAAACCTCTTGTTTCGAAAGAAAATTAAATTTATTTCAAAAAAAGAATATTTTACAGTTTTCCGCAAAGGAATTAAAGTTTAACAAGATATATTTGTGGGTGTTTTAGCGTAAATTAGCAGAAGAAAATAATCTTCAATAAATTCAAAGCAAAAAATGAAAAAACAAATATTTCAGTTAATTTTAATTGTCTTTTTTATCAATATCGCATATTCGCAAAAAGTTATTGAAATGGAAAAAGTCAATGGGACTTACCAAGTTCCTTGTAAAGTTAATGGTATTCCAATGAAATTTATTTTCGATACAGGAGCAACAGATGTTACCATTTCTATAACTGAAGCAAAATTTTTAATTAAACAGGGGCTAATAACTAAGGAAGATTTTATCGAAAATACAAATTATCAAATTGCAAACGGTGATGTAATTGAAGGAACTAAAATTTATTTAAAAACAATTGAAATAGAAGGAGTATTCTTAAAAAACATACCCGCCTCAATAATTTATCAGCAAAACGCTCCATTATTATTAGGGCAATCGGCAATCGAAAAAATAGGACAATACACTATAAATGGAAATAAACTAATTATTGAGAATACCTCTGCAAAAGATAAAAGATATAATGATGCAATGGAAATAATTAATTGGATTAATTTACAATTTAACGAAAACAAAACAATTCTGGGCTCAAGGTATTTTTTTAATGATATAATATTTATAAAAAATCAACCCTTTTTAATATTATCGATTGAACCTGGATTTTGTGAAAATATAGGAATCTGTAAGATTCCTATAAAAAAATTAAAACCTATTACCTTTCAGCAAATGACTTATAATTCAGGCGACACAGAACAACAACTTGGACTTGAAACAAAAAACAATGAGGAAATTGTATGGTATCAAAATAAAGAATCAAACTGTGGAGTCATAGGTAAAAATATGCATATTAATCTTAATAATTCAGTTGCAGAAGATGACTTAAAAATTAAAATTAAAAAAGCATTTAGCCAAATAATGATGCTTTATGGAAACAACGGTAAAGAATAATTTTGACAAAATTAAATTAATATATCTGAGAGTACTCAACACAAAACATTTTTATTAGACCTTAAAATCTTCAAAATGAAATAGATTCATCCATCAATTTTAGCAACTGTTTTTTTTATAATTAAATGGAAACGAAATTCACGATACCCAATTTCATCCTAGCATCAAAAACTACTCGCGCTTTGACCTTTGCGATAGATATAATTTTCATGAAAATTATTGGCGCAATGCTTTATTTCATAGCAGCATTTATCGCATTTGATGGATATAATTCTTTATTAGATTGGTTAAATTCATTTGACAAAGCACAAAATTTTTTACTTTGGACCATAATTATGTTTTTATACTATGCTACATTCGAAATAATATGTGCCAGAACTATTGCTAAATATTTTACAAAAACTATTGTTGTAAAGATTGATGGTTCAAAGCCTAAAGCAATTGATATTTTAGGAAGAACATTGTTGCGAATAATTCCTTTTGAATATTTTACTTTTTTAAGAGGTAGAAAACCGGGTTGGCATGACGAACATTCCAAAACATTTGTGGTTTTAAAGTCTAAATTAGAAAAT
>DAORUG010000202.1:0-4778 GCA_035433125.1 Flavobacterium sp. | reverse complement strand
TAAATATGCAACTTATTGATATTTAACAGTATAAATAAAAACGTCAATGGTAGCGCAGTCGAAGGAAGGAGCTATTTCCTGCTGTACGCTGTATCCACGCTAAAAAGCGTGGGATGCCGCTTCCATCAGGGCTAGGGCATTCCACTAACAACAACATCATTTACCTAAAACAAAAAAACCAAGACCTTACATATGAAAAACATTGCCATCATAATGGGCGGATATTCAAGCGAATATAAAATCTCCTTAATCAGCGGAAACGTTGTCTATCAATTTCTTGACAAAACAAAATACAACGGATTTCGAATCCATATTTTCAAAGAAAAATGGGTCTATGTTGACAATAACGATGCTGAATTTCCTATTGACAAAAACGATTTTTCGACAACAGTAAACGGAACTAAAATCACTTTCGATTGTGTTTTCAACGCCATTCATGGAACTCCGGGAGAAGATGGTTTGATGCAAGCCTATTTCGAATTGATTGGAATACCACAATCTTCCTGTGATTATTACCAAGCCGCATTAACGTTCAACAAACGTGATATGCTTTCGGTTTTGAAACCATACGGAATCAAAACGGCTACTTCATACTATTTGAATAAAGGCGACCATATCGACACTGACGAAATCGTAAAAAAAGTAGGATTGCCTTGTTTTGTAAAACCCAATAAATCAGGTTCTAGTTTTGGAATTTCCAAAGTAAAAACCGAAGCTGAATTGCCAATCGCAATTCAAGTGGCTTACCAAGAAGACAACGAAATCATCATCGAAAGTTTCCTTGACGGCACCGAAGTTTCAGTTGGTGTAATTAATTATCAAGGAAAAATAACTGTTTTGCCCATAACCGAAATTGTTTCAGAAAATGATTTCTTCGATTACGAAGCCAAATACGAAGGAAAATCTCAAGAAATCACTCCGGCAAGAATCTCCGACGAAATGACTCAAAAAGTGAGCGAAGCCGCCAAACGCGCTTATGAAGTTTTGAAAATGAAAGGTTTTTCGAGAAGCGAATTTATCTTCGTGGACGGCGAACCACACATGCTCGAAATGAATACTATTCCGGGTCTTACCACCGAAAGTTTGATTCCACAACAAGCCAAAGCGGCTGGAATTTCATTGGAGGATTTGTTTACCAATGCTATAGAATTGGCTTTGGCTTAATAACTAATTATTTCGTTAACTTTGTAAAAAACTAAACCTTTATGATTGATTATAAACCATATATCACCATAAATTCTCAAATACGTTTTGGTAAACCCACCATAATCGGTACAAGAATTACTGTTTTTGATATTTTATATTGGATGTCAAACGGAATGACCATAAATGAAATCATCGAAGATTTCCCAGAACTTAGCGAAAACCAAATTAAGGCTTGCCTTTCTTATGCAGCAGACAGAGAACATAAAATCCAAATTGTATCGTGAAATTGCTCTTTGACCAAAATATTTCTTTTAGAATAATTTCTAAAATCAGCCCTAATTTCCCTGAGGCAAAACAAGTTATACAACTTGGAATTGAAAATTATTCCGATTTAGAAATTTTGGAATTTGCAAAAGAAAATAAATATACCATTATAACTTTTGATGCAGATTTTTATGATTTATCTAATTTAAAGGAGTTCCCTCCAAAAATAATTTGCTTACGTTTCGGTAATACAATAACCGATTTAATTGCTAACAAAATAAATTCTAAACATTTACTCATTAAAGACTTTATCACTGCTCGCGAATATTCAGAAATTACCTGTTTAGAAATTAATAAATAAACTATGAACAAAAACAGACTCGAAGCCTTTAGCGATGGCGTTCTAGCCATTATTATCACCATTATGATTTTGGAAATAAAAGCGCCTGAAGATGATAGTTTTGAATCGCTGAAACCTCTAATTCCAGTTTTCTTGAGTTATGTTTTGAGTTTTGTTTATATTGGAATTTATTGGAACAACCACCATCATATGCTACAAGTAGCTAAGAAAATTAACGGTTCCATTTTGTGGAGCAATCTTTTTTTGCTTTTTTGGCTGTCCTTGATTCCTTTTGGCACGAGCTGGATTGGAGAGCATCATTTTTCGGCAGTTCCTATGAGCATTTATGGATTTATCTTGCTGATGTGTGCCGTTTCTTATATCATTCTTGCAAATAAAATAATAAAATTAGAAGGAAAAGAATCTGTTTTATACAAAGCTGTAGGAAATGACAAAAAAGGTAAAATATCATTGGCTTGCTATATTTCAGCCATTCCATTTGCCTTTGTTTCTCCTTGGATTTCTGGATTACTTTATATTACTGTTGCTCTGATATGGATTATTCCAGATTCGAGAATTGAAAAACAAATAAATTAAAATTAAAATGAGAAAAGCCATTTTTCCGGGATCTTTTGACCCAATAACTTTAGGTCACGAAGATATCATCAGAAGAGGAATTCCACTTTTTGACGAAATTGTAATTGCCATTGGCGTCAATGCCGAGAAAAAATATATGTTTTCGCTTGAAGAAAGAAAACGTTTTGTAGAAGAAACGTTCAAAGATGAACCGAAAGTTTCAGTTATCGTTTACGAAGGTTTGACAATAGAACTCTGCCATAAAATTAAAGCCAATTTCATCCTGCGTGGTCTCCGAAATCCAGCCGATTTTGAGTTCGAAAAAGCCATCGCACACACCAACAGACGATTATCAAAAATAGAAACCGTGTTCTTGTTGACCGCTGCAAAAACCTCTTTTATCAGTTCCAGCATCGTCCGAGATGTAATTCGACACAAGGGAGAATATGAAATATTAGTTCCTGATGCAGTTCGAGTAAAAAAATAGTGATTCCTCCTTAAATTTGTAAAAGGCTTCAATTAACACTACTTTCGCAAAAAATTAGACAAAATTAGAAATGGAAAGAACATTAAATAAACGTAGCGGTTCTCAATGTGAACTTTGTGCAGCAACCGAAAACTTAAAAGTATATACCGTTTTACCAACCAAAAAAGGAGGTGCAGACGAAAATATTTTGGCTTGTACCACTTGCATCGACCAAATTGAAAATCCAGGAAATGAAGACCAAAATCATTGGCGTTGTTTAAACGAAAGTATGTGGAACGAACATATTCCAGTTCAAGTAGTTTCGTGGCGTATGTTGAGCCGTTTACGCAATAATGAATTATTAGAAATGATGTATCTTGACGAAGACACTTTGGCTTGGGCACAAGCAACAGGTGAAGGAGAAGATGACGAAAACAAAGTAATTCACCGTGACAGCAATGGAGTCATTCTTTCTACAGGAGATTCTGTAGTTTTAATCAAAGATTTGAAAGTAAAAGGTTCGAGTATGGTCGCCAAACAAGGAACTGCTGTAAGAAACATAAGACTTGACCACGAAAACGCCGAATATATTGAAGGTAGAGTAGATGGTCAAACCATCGTAATTATTACACAATACGTTAAAAAAATATAATATCCAGTAATCAGTGGTCAGCAAAAGAGTAATCAGTAATTGCTATAAATTAAAAATCGTTAACAGTAATAGTTCTACTGATAACGATTTTTTTTAACTGCTATTTTCAGTGAACACTGAACACTCAAAACTGAACACTAATTAATCTTCTTCTTTCTTGATAACCTTTCTGGCAACTTCAATTTTGAATTTCTTGCCTTTCATTTTTTCGTCCTTGATGTTGTGAAGCAAGTCTTTCACTTTATTGAATTTCACTGCAGCGAATGAAATAAAATCCTTCACTTCGATTAATCCTAAATCGCCTTTTTCGAGTTTCCCTTTTTGGGAAAAGAAGCCAACAACATCAATTTTATTCAATTTATTTTTTTTTCCGCCACTAATGTAAATGGTTTGAAATTCAGGTGGTTTGGGCAAAGTTGTGCTGTTTTCCACCTTCAAAACAGGCATTCCATAATCAACATAATCGAGTTTTTTCTCGCTTTCGTTTACAATAAGATAAGCCGTTCCAGAAGCTTGCATACGAGCAGTTCTCCCGTTTCTATGGGTGAATTCGTCTTCTTTCAAAGGCAAATGATAATGAATGACATGCTTCATTTCGGGAATATCCAATCCACGAGCTGCCAAATCCGTCGTGATTAAATAACTCACGCTTCCATTTCTGAACTGGATTAAGGCACGTTCTCGCTCGTCTTGATCCATTCCGCCGTGATAATAGGTGGCGTAAATTCCTTTTTCGTTCAAGGTGTCGCTTATACGTTCAGCTGCATCTCTGTGATTGCAAAACACGATTGCCGATTGCGATTTCAACGAACAAATTAGGTTGAACAAACTTCCCATTTTGTCTTTTTCTTTCGAAACGATCATTTTCATAGCCAAATTACTCACTTCTTCTTCGTTTGGAATAAAATCCAAAATCGTAGGATTGACCACTCTAGTGTATTTTGGAATTTCGATATCGGAAGTTGCCGAAACCAAAACACGTTTGTTCAGTTTGGATAATTTTCCAATAATGAATGACATTTGCTCGTGAAAACCCAACTGCAAAGATTTGTCAAATTCGTCCAAAATCAAGGTTTCTATTTTATCTAAACGAAAAGTACCTCGGTCAATATGATCGGCGATTCGTCCTGGTGTTCCAATTAAAACAGCTGGTGGATTGCTTAAATTTTTGATTTCGGTATCGATGGAATGTCCGCCGTAACAAACGTTGACTTTGTAATCGGTTCCCATTTTTTTCCAAACCTGCTCAATTTGCAAGCCTAATTCACGTGATGGAACAAGAATCAAACATTGACAGAAAGCATTTCGGGTTTCAACATTTCGAAAATTGGCAA
>DAORUG010000201.1:0-4796 GCA_035433125.1 Flavobacterium sp. | reverse complement strand
TTTGAGCGAAAAACGGGGCTCGAACCCGCGACCTCGACCTTGGCAAGGTCGCGCTCTACCAACTGAGCTATTTTCGCATTTACATTCTAATAAGAACCCAATACTTGTTCGGTATTGCGGATGCAAATTTAAGACATTAATTCAATTACACAAGCCTTTTTTGTAAAAAATATGCAGACAAAATATAATCTTCTGATTACCTAAACTTTAAATGCAGAGAAACTATTTTTTAGTCAGCATTCTTTTGATTTCATTGAGTTTCATCAAGGCTTCCATTGGCGTAATCGTGTTGATGTCGAGACTCAAAATCTCATCTTTGATTTCTTCCAACAAAGGATCGTCCAGATTGAAGAAACTCATTTGCATATCGTCTTTCGAAGATTTGATTCCACTCAAAGCTTCGCTGGAATGATCTTTCTCTAATTTTTTCAACAGCTTTTGCGCTTTCAGAATCACGATTTGTGGCATTCCCGCCATTTTAGCCACGTGTATTCCAAAACTATGGGCACTACCTCCTTTTACCAGTTTTCGAATAAAAAGCACGGTGTCTTTTAATTCTTTGACTGAAACATTATAATTCTGGATTCTAGGTAATGATTCGCTCATTTCATTCAACTCGTGATAATGCGTTGCAAAAAGCGTTTTCGGTTTCGATGGATGTTCGTGCAAAAACTCGGCGATTGCCCAAGCAATAGAAATTCCGTCATACGTACTGGTTCCCCTTCCGATTTCATCTAGCAATACCAAACTTCTGTCTGAAATATTATTCAAAATGGAAGCTGTTTCGTTCATTTCGACCATAAAAGTAGATTCTCCCATCGAAATATTATCGGAAGCCCCTACTCTAGTGAATATCTTGTCAATAATCCCCATTCTCACGCTGTCTGCTGGGACAAAACTTCCCATTTGAGCCAAGAGCACGATTAAAGCGGTTTGACGCAAAATAGCAGACTTTCCAGACATATTCGGTCCGGTAATCATAATTAGCTGCTGTACTTCTCTATCCAAGAAAACATCATTGGCAATATAAGGTACACCAACAGGCAATTGTTTTTCGATAACGGGATGCCTTCCGTTTTTGATTTCCAGTTCGAATGTTTCGTCGAGTTCTGGACAAATGTATTTATTTTCTATAGCCAATTGCGTAAACGAACACAAACAATCCAATTGCGCCACCAAATTGGCATTCATTTGAACCGGTTTGATGTAAGTCGCAATCCAATTGACCAATTGCTCAAACAACTCGACTTCTATTTTGTGGATTTTTTCTTCGGCACCCAGAATTTTGGTTTCGTATTCTTTTAATTCTTCGGTGATGTAACGTTCGGCACTCACTAAAGTTTGTTTCCGAATCCACTCGGTTGGCACTTTGTCTTTATGCGTGTTTCGAACTTCGATATAATACCCAAAAACATTGTTGAAGGAAATTTTCAAAGAAGAAATTCCTGTTCTTTCGGATTCTCTTTTTTCGATTCCTTCCAAGAATTCTTTACCAGAAGTGGAAATGGCTCTCAATTCGTCTAACTCGGCATTGATTCCCTTGGCAATAGCATTTCCTTTGGCCACAGCCACGGGCGCATCTTGATTCAAAACCGTTTTAATTTTTTCACGCAACAAATCGCAACTGTGCAGGCTGTCTCCAATGACTTTCACGGCTTCTTGCGGACTTTGCAAAGCCAAAATTTTTATTGGAATAATAGCATCCAACGATTCTTTAAGATAAACCACTTCACGAGGCGACACTTTTCCGGCAGCAATTTTCGAAATCAAACGTTCTAAATCGGAAATTTGTTTGATTTGTTTTTGAATATTTTTCAAAACCTCTTGATTCTCTTTCAAATACGAAACCACTTGATGGCGACCTCGTATTTTATTGGCATCTTTCAAAGGCAAAGCCAACCAACGTTTGAGCAAACGACCACCCATTGGCGAAAGCGTTTTATCAATAACATCCAAAAGCGTCACTGCGTTCGGGTTGTAACTGTGATACAATTCGAGGTTTCGAATCGTGAATCGATCCATCCAAACATACGCATCTTCGGCAATACGTTGAATCGCCGTGATATGTTGCACTTTATTATGTTGCGTTTCGGACAAATAATATAAAATGGCTCCCGAAGCAATGATTCCTTCTTTCAATTCTTCGATTCCAAAACCTTTGAGGGAAACCGTTTGGAAATGTTTAGTCAAGATTTCGAAAGCATAATCTTCTTTGTAAATCCAGTCTTCGAGATAAAAACTGTGGTAATCATCACCGAAAGTTTCTCGGAAATCATTTTTATTGTTTTTGGGAACTAGAACTTCGCTTGGATTAAAGTTCTGCAACAACTTATCTACATATTCGGCATTTCCTTGTGCCGTGAGAAATTCACCGGTAGACACATCCAAAAATGAAATTCCGATAGATTTATTGGCAAAGTAAATGGCCGCCAAGAAATTGTTCGTTTTCGATTGCAAAACCTCGTCATTCATCGAAACTCCGGGAGTGACTAATTCCGTAACGCCACGTTTCACGATGGTTTTGGTCATTTTTGGATCTTCAAGTTGGTCGCAAATAGCAACACGAAGTCCCGCTTTGACTAATTTTGGCAAATAGGTATTAATGGAATGATGTGGAAAACCCGCCAAAGCAGTTTCGGTTTCGGAACCTGCGCCGCGTTTGGTCAATGTTATCCCAAGGATTTTGGAAGCACGAATGGCATCTTCGCCAAATGTTTCATAAAAATCTCCAACTCTAAACAACAAACAAGCATCAGGATATTTCCTTTTGATTTCGTTGTATTGCTTCATTAAAGGCGTTTCCTTGACCACTTTTTCTTTTGACGACAAAATGTATTTGATTTAATTTAACAGAAAGCGAATTTATAGATTTTATAGCGAATAAAGAAGACTCTAGAAATTTAAAATATATTTAAGATAAATTTAGTAATGGTTTTCAAATTTTTCTATAAATTTGTCATTCAATTTTAAAATAAAATTAACAATGAAAAAATTAATTACTCTTTCAATAGCACTTTTGGCATTTACTTTTTCTAATGCACAAGAGACATCAAAAAAAACAAAAACTACAAAAAAGACAACTGTATCAACTCCTGCTATGCCTAAAGTAGAAGGCGCTGGAATGGTTTTCGTAACTGAAACTATTGATTACGGCACAATTGCACACAATGCTGATGGAAAACGCGAATTCGTTTTTGTTAATAATGGTAACAAACCATTAATAATAACAAATACACAAGCCACTTGCGGTTGTACTATTCCATCGTATCCAAAAGAACCAATTGCTCCAGGTGCAAAAGGAGTTATCGGAGTAAAATACGCAACGGATAGAATTGGCGCTTTTACTAAAGCCATAACAATTACCTCAAATGCAACGGGAACTCCTTCGAAAACACTTACTATAAAAGGTACTGTTTTGGCTGCTGATGCTCCAAAAAGCTAAATTTTAAACTAATTATATGAAAAGCTTCCTCCATTTGGAAGCTTTTTTTATTTAAATACACTTCCAAAACCTATGAGAAAGCTAGAAAACAGCGAACTCGATCGAAAATCTATTGCAGATTTTAAACAATCCGAAAAAACTCCAATCATCATAGTTCTGGATGACATTCGCAGTTTGCACAATATTGGTTCCGTATTTAGAACAGCAGATGCTTTCTTGGTTGAAAAAATATATTTGTGTGGTATAACAGCCACTCCACCCAACAAGGAAATTCACAAAACTGCTTTAGGCGCAACCGAAACTGTAGCTTGGGAACATTATAAAGACGTCCTTGACGTTATTCAAAATCTGAAAGACGAAAAAGTCACCGTATTGGCAATCGAACAAGTGGAAAGCGCTATTTTTCTTCAGGATTTTAAAATTGAAAAAGACAAAAAATACGCTTTGGTTTTTGGCAACGAAGTGTTTGGAGTCTCACAAAAAGCAGTTGAATTGTGTGATGGTTGTATCGAAATTCCACAATTAGGAACCAAACATTCCTTAAACATTTCGGTAAGTGCCGGAATTGTAGTTTGGGATTTATTCCAAAAAATGAAATGGAATTTGTAGATTTGTTAAAAATTGCATTTTCCCTATTTTTTTCTCGATTATTTTATGAAAAAATCACTCCTTCTCGTTTTACTATTATCTCATTTTTTTGGCTACACCCAATATACTGCAATTCCAGATGCGAATTTTGAGAAAGCGTTGATTGGCTTAGGAATTGATAGCGGAGCTGTAGATGGAAAAGTACTTACAGCTAACGTGAGTGGAATTACTAATTTAGATGTTTCAAAGAAAGCTATTACTAATCTATCAGGAATACAGGATTTTACATCATTAGAATATTTACTTTGCATTGATAATCAATTAACTAGTTTAGACGTTATTAAAAACACAGCTTTGATCAGATTAAGTTGTAATCAAAATCAATTAACCAGTCTGGATGTTACCAAAAATACAAATTTGGATCATTTAAGCTGTAGCGATAATTATATAATTAGTATAGATGTTACTAAAAATACGGCTTTAACTCTTTTAAACTGTTCTACTAATCAAATAATTAGTTTTGATGTTACTAAAAATACTGCTTTAACACTTTTAGATTGTAGTAATAATCAAATAACAAGTTTGGATGTGACCAAAAATACGGCTTTAACTCATTTAAACTGTTTTACTAATCAAATAAGTAGTTTGGATGTTACTAAAAATACGGCTTTAACTTTTTTAAGCTGTTCTACTAATCAAATAAGTAGTTTGGATGTTACTAAAAATACTGCTTTAACACTTTTAGATTGTAGTAATAATCAAATAA
>DAORUG010000200.1:0-4808 GCA_035433125.1 Flavobacterium sp. | reverse complement strand
TGTGTTATTTTCTATCACGTTTACTTAAAATGTTGTCAAAATTTCGCAAATTGAAAACTTATTTTACCCCCGTACTTCCAAATCCTCCTTCTCCACGAGATGTCTCGGATAATCCTTGAACTTCAATCCATTCAGCTCTTTCGTGTTTTGCGATGATGAGTTGGGCGATGCGTTCCCCGTTTTCGATAACGAAAACTTCATTGGATAAATTGACCAAAATCACGCCAATTTCTCCACGATAATCCGCATCGACAGTTCCGGGTGAATTCAAAACAGTGATTCCTTTTTTGGCTGCCAAGCCGCTTCTTGGTCTAACTTGGGCTTCATAACCTATGGGTAATTCGATGAAAAGACCTGTTTTAACGATGGTTCTTTCCAAGGGTTTCAAGGTTATGGATTCAGTTAGATTGGCTCTTAAATCCATTCCTGCCGAAGCTATGGTTTCATAGTTGGGCAAATCGTGTTGCGATTTATTGATGATGTTGATTTTCATTCTGAATTTTGGGTTTTAACCGGGATTTTATTGAAATTATTTTTACTTTTTCCTTTTTACGATGGCTAATATAGTTTCTTTCTCGTTGTGATAAATGAAATACATAAACAAGAGTAACAACGGGATTCCAACGAAATAATTTTCCCTAAAAAAGTAGAAAGAAATAATAGAAAATAAGATTGATAATCCTAAATATCCACCTATTTTTTCCATATCATAGGGAATAGGATAATATTTGTTGCCTAGAACATAGGAAATAACCATCATACTTCCGTAGGCAACAATGGTGGCTATTGCCGAGCCATAATAGCTGTATTTTGGAATTAAAAGATAGTTTAAAACCAAAGTTAATATCGCTCCTACAATCGAAATATAAGCGCCAATATGTGTTTTATCGGTGAGTTTGTACCAAACGGAAAGATTGTTGTAAATTCCGAGACAGAAATTGGCCAAAATGATTAATGGTACGACTTTCATCGCTTCCCAATAGGATTTGTTGTCGAGCAAAAGAAACTTTAGAACATCGGCAAAAACTATTACGCCTAGTAAAATTAATGAACCTAATATCACGAAATATTTAGTAATAACAGCATACGTCTGTGGCGCCTTATCACTACTCGAATGACTGAAAAAGAAGGGTTCGATTCCCAAACGAAATGCGGTTGCAAATAAAACCATAAACAATCCAAGTTTGTAGCAAGCTGAATAAGCTCCGACTTCAGATTTGGCAATATTTTCTGGAAGCAAGTAACCTAAAAGAATTTTATCGAAATGTTCGTTGACTGCAAAAGCGATTCCTGCCACGAGAATGGGCAAGCCGTATTTCATCATTTTTTTCCAAAGAAGTTTATCGAATCTTCGATCTAAATTAAAATAATTGGGCGAAAGCACTACTAATGTGAGTAAGCTCGCCAGCAAATTGGCAATAAAAATATAGCCAATTTCATTGTTTTCAACATATAAATTATCGATGAACGAATGCGGATTATCCGCAGCTAATTGGGGTAAATACACCAAAAAGAAAATATTGAGAATCAAATTAACCATCACGTTTCCTATCTTGATCGCTGCATACATCATAGGCCGTTGATTGGCTCGCAGTTTTGAAAACGGAATAATCACCAAAGCATCAAGTGCTAGAATCCATATGGAATAGGTAATGTATTGTACATCTACATTAGCATAAGCTGCCAAAGAATCTCTAAAAATTAAGGCTCCAAAAAGGAAAAAAATGGTGGACCAAAATATCGAAATGGTAGATGTGGCGATAACATTTTGCTTATTTTTTTCGGAATTGTAAAAACGGAAAAAAGCGGTTTCCATTCCGTATGACAAAATCACGTTGAAGAATACCATCCAAGAAAGCAGAATGGAAACTTCGCCATAATCGGCTGTGGGTAATTTCGATGTGTACAAACGCACCAATAGGAAACTCAACATTCTCGGCAAAACCGTTGCGAGTCCGTAAATGGCAGTTTGTTTGAAAAGATTTTTATATAATCCCAAGGGTATGTCTATTAATTTATGACACAAAAATAACCATTTCTTTGGTTTAATTCTGAATTTATTATTTCAATCCAAATGGTTTAATTCTTAGAGTTATGTCAATCCTTCTTCGTTTAAAGTTTTTACAAAATGAAACCCTCTGGGATTATAGCCTTGATTGTAGTAAAATCGATGCGCTGTGAAATTTTGAGTATAAGCATCGAGTACAATCATGGTGCAATCTAAATCGGTTGCTTTTTGGTTGACATAATCGGTTAGGAGTTTTCCAATTCCTTTGGAACGATGTTCGGGATGCACAATAAAATTGTCGATTTCCATATATTTTCCTGACCAAAGTTTGATGCCGTACCATAAACCAGTAAGCCCGACACAGACTTCGTTTTCAAAAATCGCAACTTGAGTGTAATTGTGCGGAATCATGGTTTGGAGATACGTTTTGTATTTTTCTTCGGAAATATTGGGATACAAATGACGGATTATTTCGATTTGTTCCACCATTTCTTCGATAGTGTTGAGTTCTACGGTTTTCAAAATTGTATTAGTGTTGAAATTAGGGGATAAATTTAAACAAAAAAAGTCCCGATTAAATCGGGACTTTCAAAGTAAGATATAAGTAACTATTTATTTTTTTATTACTCTAACTGTTTTGTTGATATCTCCTTGTTTCAATGAGATTAAATAAACACCTGGAGCGTAATCATTTCCTATTTGTTGGTCATTGATTGCATCATAATCAACATTTAGTGATTGAATCGTTTTTCCTGTAATATCGTAAGCTGTTACTTTCACATCTTCGTTAGATGAAGAAATATAGTTTAGTCTGAAACTATCCGAAGTTGGATTAGGATAAACTTTTAATGAAAACTCAGCATTTGAAGCAAATTTTTCGTTTGCTAATGTTGTAAAATCAGCACCTGTCAAAGCGATAGAACCAGTTGCTGGTCTGTAATCTAAATTTGTGTAAATACTTCCGTTTGATTCGTTGTAAGGCAATGTTAACAATCCAGAACTAGCTGTTTGACTTGTGTTGCTGTTTGAAGTAAACCAAGTAGCTGCATCAAAAGTTGTTGCTGTAGCCTCTACCTTTACGGCCACTTTTGCTGCTGCTGTTCCAGCAATAATATTGTTTTTGAATTTCAAAGTACCGTTCGTAGCATTTGTTATTGTCGTATTTCCATCAACAACTACTCCATCAAGAAAATCCATAAAAATAGAATTCCAAATTTGAAGTTGTGTATTTCTTCTCATATGAGCACCTCTTCTATGTTTAGGTTGTAACAGACCTCCACTTGGCAAAGTAGATCTGTATGTAGGTCCTACCAAAGTACAGTTTGAAAAAATAGCTCTTGTGAAACTTGTCCCAGCCGCACTTGTTGAATTGTTATCCGTTTCAAAACAATTAGAATCTGAAGCGTCTGCCGCTGTAGGCTGCTTGATAGCCAAACAGAATTGAACTTTACCACTAAAACCATTATCAGTATCAAAATCATCATCAAGACCATTGAAGGCGACAAGGTGCGAACAATCTACTGCTCCGCCAAACCATTCGAATGAATCATCATTAGCATAGGAAACTTGAATATAATCAAGTTTTGTACCTCTTCCTACAGCACCCATTGTCAATCCATTAATCTCAGTATTACTTCCTGAAGCACCATACGTATAACCAGCATATTCTATTCTCACGTATTTCAAAGAACCTGAATTGTCATTATCGTCTGGAGTTGCACCGCCACCATATTCTGTGTCAGTATTTCCTGGAATTACAGGAATACCCTCGATAGTATTTATACCATTATTGATGTTGACAGACCCTTTACCCAATAAAATAACGCCTCCCCAGTCTCCTCTGCTTCTGTTTCCTACTGAATTTCCAGATGTGAAAACAATTGGGCTAGTAGCCGTTCCTTCAGCTATTAGTTTGGCTCCTTTTGTTACAAACAAACCCGCTCCTGCTGCAGTGCTACGAATAATTACTCCCGCCTCAATCGTAAGTGTTGCATTATTTTTCACATAAATTTGTCCTCCTAAAGAATAAGTGTTCCCTGCTGTCCAAGTAGTATTGGTGGTTATATTAGCAGAAATAGTCACTGTTGGCGTTGGATAATCCTTGTTTTGCGGATCGTATTCTGTCCAAGTGTCGGTCCACATTGCTTCAGGTGCTGGAGCAAATGCGCCACGGTAGGTTGTGGTAGTAAATTGAGCAAAACCAGTAAAAGTTACTAGTAATAACATTGATAAAAAGTAAATTTTTTTCATTTTGTGTGTGTTTAAATTTTTAAGCAATATTAGGATTGTAATGTAAACACTATGTAAACTGAGCGTTACAATAACAATATCATTATGTTTCCTAAACATTAAGAGCCTGTTTAAAAAACAAGCTCTTAAGTACTATATTTTTTTATGTCTCTAGAAATTGTAAGTCATTGAAAAAGAAAAAACGCGTCCAAAAGTATTTCTAATCACTTCATCGTCAACTTTTGGATCAAATCCATTCTTGTTTTGAGAATCACCTGTGAATACTTTGTTTACAAAGGAATCAAATCCAGTAATTTCTTTGGCTCCAGGCAAGTCATAGTTGTTTTGGTAAAAAACCAAATCTTGTGCTAATGCGTTTCGAACGTTTAATTTTAATTCTATTTTGTTTTTCAAAAGATTTTTTGCTATTTGAAAATCTAAAAATGTTCTTGATTTTTCCCAAAATGCTGGTGCGGTATTTCCGGTAGTTTGGTTTCCGTGAATTGTTATTCTGTCGCCGACTCTGTTTGTATTAGCTGCAAATGACCATCCCGCCTCCTTATTTATATAT
>DAORUG010000199.1:0-4819 GCA_035433125.1 Flavobacterium sp. | reverse complement strand
AACCAGTTTATGGTATTGTTTTGGCCTATTTTATCATTGGAGGAAAAGAAAAAATGAGTATAGAATTTTATATTGGGGCTGTTTTAATCGTTATAACGGTGATTCTAAACGGAATTGTCAAACATTATCTTTCGAATAAAGAATAATTTTTTTCAAGGATTTTAACTGTCAATTTATTTGTATTTAGATGCAAAATATACGTTTTTGATAATTTTAAATTTTATATTTGCACTTCGAATCAAAACATAAACTAATATAACCTATGGAATATTTAGATTTTGAACTTCCCATAAAAGAGCTTGAAGATCAGTTAGATAAATGCCTTATTATTGGGCAAGAATCAGCGGTTGATGTGACTAATACCTGCAAACAAATCAGCAAAAAACTAGAAGATACTAAACGAAAAATTTACAAGAATCTTACTGCTTGGCAACGAGTACAATTGTCAAGACATCCTAATAGACCTTACACTTTAGATCACATAAAAGCCCTTTGTGGAGATACTTTCCTGGAACTTCACGGTGATAGAGGCTTCAAAGATGACAAAGCGATGATTGGCGGTTTAGGAAAAATTTGTGGACAATCGTTTATGCTTATTGGTCAACAAAAAGGATTCAACACAAAGACTCGTCAATATAGAAATTTTGGAATGCCAAATCCAGAAGGCTATCGTAAAGCATTACGATTGATGAAAATGGCTGAGAAATTTGGGATTCCAGTAGTATCATTTGTGGACACTCCGGGAGCTTTTCCAGGAATTGAAGCAGAAGAACGCGGACAAGGTGAAGCAATTGCTAGAAACATTTTCGAAATGGTTCGTCTAAAAGTACCCGTTATTGTGGTTATTGTGGGCGAAGGTGCTTCTGGTGGAGCATTAGGAATAGGTGTTGGAGATAGAGTTTATATGATGGAAAATACTTGGTATTCTGTTATTTCACCAGAATCTTGTTCGTCGATTTTATGGAAAAGTTGGGATTACAAAGAACAAGCTGCCGAAGCTTTGAAATTGACTTCTGCCGATATGAAAAAACAAAAATTAGTCGATGATATTATTCCTGAACCATTAGGAGGAGCGCATTTCGATAGAGAAACCGCTTTCAGAACGGTAGAGCAATATATTATGAAAGGATTCAATGAATTGAAAGACTTATCAACAGAAGAATTAGTCGCTCAAAGGATGGACAAATACTGTAATATGGGCGAATTCAAGGAATAAAATCTTACAAAAATATCTGAAATCCGAAGCCTTATCGTTTCGGATTTTTTTTGGCTTATGAACAAAAAAAGATTGTTTATTAACAATTATTTGTAATAACTCAATTGGCTTCTTTTTTTAATTTTACTTACTTTCGTTCTATGGAAAACGTTAAGAATATAAACCCAATTCGAATAGACAAAACTACAATAATCAACCTTGAAAAAGGAAAGTTGCCACCTCAAGTTATCGACCTAGAAGAGGCTGTGCTTGGTGCTATGATGATTGACAAAAAAGGGGTAGATGAGGTAATAGACATTTTGCAACCCGATGCATTTTACAAAGAAGGCCACAAATATATTTTTGAGGCTATCGTTCAGTTGTTTACAGATACACAACCTATTGACTTATTAACAGTTTCGGCTCAGTTGCGAAAAAACGCAAAATTAGATTTGGCCGGAGGTGATTTGTACCTGATTCAGCTTACGCAAAAAATATCCTCCTCTGCGCACATCGAATTTCACTCCAGAATCATTCTTCAAAAATTTATTCAACGCAGTTTGATACGAATTTCATCGGATATTATCGAAGAATCCTACGACGAAACCACAGACGTTTTTGATTTATTGGACAAAGCCGAGTCGAAATTATATGAAGTGACTCAAGGAAATATTAAACGTAGTTCCGAAACAGCTCAAAGTTTAGTGTTGCAAGCCAAAAAGAGAATCGAAGAAATTGCAAACCAAAAGGGATTAAGTGGAGTGGAAACTGGTTTTACTAAACTGGACGCCATTACATCGGGTTGGCAACCTAGTGATTTGATTATTATTGCCGCTCGTCCAGGTATGGGTAAAACGGCGTTCGTACTTTCGATGGCTCGAAATATTGCTATCGATTCTGGGCATCCAGTAGCACTGTTTTCCTTAGAGATGTCCTCGGTGCAGTTAATTACAAGGTTGATATCATCAGAAACAGGTTTGTCTTCTGAGAAATTAAGAACTGGAAAATTAGAAAAATTCGAATGGGAACAATTGAGTGTAAAAGTCAAAGATTTAGAAAAAGCACCCCTTTATATAGATGATTCGCCTTCGCTTTCTATTTTTGATTTAAGAGCAAAAGCGAGACGTTTGGCTTCTCAACACGGAATAAAAATCATTATTGTCGATTATTTGCAATTGATGACCGCTGGTGGAAACGGAAAAGGAGGAGGCAATAGAGAGCAGGAAATCTCAACCATTTCGCGAAACTTAAAAGCTTTGGCAAAGGAATTGAATATTCCCGTGATTGCATTATCTCAGTTATCGCGTGCTGTAGAAACTCGTGGTTCGAGCAAAAGACCTTTGCTTTCCGACCTTCGTGAATCGGGCGCGATCGAGCAAGATGCCGATATTGTATCTTTTATTTACAGACCTGAGTATTATAAAATTGACGAATGGGACGATGATGAGCAATCACCGTCGGCGGGTCAGGCTGAATTTATAATTGCCAAACACCGTAATGGTTCTCTTGAAAATGTCCGCTTGAAGTTTATTGGTCACCTTGGTAAATTTGATAATATTGAGGAATACGGCGGTAATTTTGATGATTTACCATCCAAAATGAATCATGACGACAATCCTTTTCAAACCAAAAACCTTCCTTCTCCCAACGAAGCTTTTGGAAGCAATTTGAATGAGGATGAAGATGATGAAATGCCGTTCTAGAATATGTTTCGATAGGCATTTGTTTTAAATATTAGATATTTAACCATTAAGCTCGTTAAGAAAATTAAGAACACTTCAAAACTTAATTTTCTTAATGAGCTTAATGGTTTAGAAAAGAGAATGTTCTGTTTTTTTATGATTTTTAGTCTAATAAAACCTGTATATTTGACATTATGAAAGCAGATTGATGTGTTAATAAAAATAAAAATGGTTTCAAAAAAAGTATTCCTTATTGTTTTAATTCTGATTTCCTTTTCAGCAAAAGCTTCTTTTATTTTGTTGCCAATGGACGAAACAACGCAGCAAAATCATCTGAAAGCTTACGGAATTACCTATTGGTGTGTCGAGAAAAAATACAAAGCCAGTTGGTTACTCAATTACCGTGGCGGTTCTTTTTTGTTGGCTGATGCCCCAGAAATTCGGAAAGAATGCCAAATTAGAGGTGTGAGTTTTGAAGTCTTAAGCGATGAAGAAACGAATCAAATATTGGCTGAAATAGCAAGTCCTTCCCAAAATATGGAAGCAGTTGTACTCGAAAAAGCACCGAAAGTCGCGGTGTATACACCAAAGGGAAAACAACCTTGGGACGATGCAGTGACGCTGGTTTTGACGTATGCCGAAATTCCGTTTACACCCATTTATGACGAAGAGGTTTTGGCCGACCAATTGATACTATACGATTGGTTGCATTTACACCACGAAGATTTTACGGGGCAATATGGCAAATTTTTTGGTTCCAACCGAAATTCACCTTGGTATATTGATCAAAAGAAAGATGCCGAAATTTTGGCCACCAGATTGGGCTACAAAAAAGTGTCTGAAGAAAAAGGAGCTGTTGCCAAAAAAATTAGGGATTTCGTAATCGGCGGTGGATTTATGTTTGCCATGTGTTCCGCCACAGATAGTTTTGATATTGCCTTAGCGGCCGATGGAGTTGATATTTGCGAACCCATGTTTGATGGCGATGCGAGTGAATCCAATTATCAATCCAAGATTAATTACGCTAATTCATTTGCTTTCAAGGATTTTATTTTAGACCGAAAACCAGAGCATTATGAGTTTTCGGACATAGATATGACCGAAAAAAGAAAGATTCCGATGGAGAAAGATTATTTTACTTTGATGGAATTCTCGGCCAAATGGGATCCCATTCCGAGTATGTTGTGTCAAAATCATACGCAATTGATCAAAGGATTTATGGGACAAACCACCGCTTTCGACCCGAATCTTGTAAAATCGAATGTATTGATTATGGGCAGTTGCGAACTCAATGGCGAAGCTCGCTATATTCACGGCGAAAAAGGCAAAGGAATGTACACTTTTTTTGGCGGTCACGATCCCGAAGATTATCAGCATAGGGTGGGTGATCCCGTTACAGTTCTTGATTTGCACCCCAATTCTCCGGGCTATCGTTTAATTTTGAATAATGTATTATTTCCTGCCGCGAGAAAGAAAAAACTCAAAACCTAACTTCATTGCAATGGATTATTCAATTATTTTAAACGATACGTACAAAGAAATTAAAGCACTTCCGGTAATTGGCACTATTGCAACAACTATCCCAGAACTAGCTTCGGTAGATCCTGATAAATTTGGAATTTACTTAACTACAATCGATAATCAAGAGTATGGAATTGGAGATTTTGACGAGAAATTTTCGATTCAATCGGTATCTAAAGTGTTGTCTCTAACTTTGGCTTTTTCTTTTTTAGACGAAAAAGTTTGGCAACGAGTGGGCGTTGAACCTTCGGGAAATCCTTTTAATTCGTTGGTTCAACTAGAATATGAAAAAGGAATTCCAAGAAATCCATTTATAAATGCCGGAGCCCTTGTTATTGCTGATATTTTGGTTTCGGAATTAAAAAATCCTAAACAAGATTTTCTGGAATTCATCCGAACTTTATCGGGAATTAAAACCATT
>DAORUG010000198.1:0-4824 GCA_035433125.1 Flavobacterium sp. | reverse complement strand
AGCCGCAATTGCCCAATATTTTGATGGAGACATCATCAATCAAACCGAAAATCGTGCCGTTTTACATACCGCTTTGCGTGCCAAGGAAACCGCAACCATTATTGTTGATGGAGAAAATGTAATTCCTGAAGTTTATGAAGTAAAAAGTAAAATTAAAAGCTTCACCAATGAAATTGTAAATGGAGACCGAAAAGGATTTACAGGCAAACCATTTACTGACATCGTAAACATTGGAATTGGTGGTTCAGACCTTGGACCAGCAATGGTTGTTGAAGCTTTGCAATACTATAAAAATCACTTGAACGTTCATTTTGTATCGAATGTTGATGGTGATCACGTAAATGAAATCATAAAAAAATTAAATCCAGAAACGACACTTTTTGTCATTGTTTCTAAAACGTTTACCACTCAAGAAACTTTAACTAATTCTGAAACCATCAGAGAATGGTTTTTGAAATCAGCTTCACAAGAAGATGTTGCTAAACATTTTGTGGCCGTTTCGACCAATATTCAAAGAGTAACCGAGTTTGGAATCAATCCTGACAATGTTTTTCCAATGTGGGACTGGGTTGGTGGACGATTTTCGCTTTGGAGTGCCGTTGGACTTTCGATAAGTTTGGCCGTTGGTTATGATAATTACAATGAATTATTGAATGGAGCCAACGAAATGGACGAACATTTCAAAACCGAAGATTTTGATAAAAACATTCCTGTAGTTTTGGCTTTGCTTAGCATTTGGTACAACAACTTTTTTGGCGCTGAAAGCGAAGCATTAATTCCTTACAGTCAATATTTGCAAAAATTAGCGCCTTACTTGCAACAAGGTTTCATGGAAAGCAACGGAAAAAGTGTAGATCGTGACGGAAAACCAGTAGGTTACCAAACCGGAACCATTATTTGGGGAGAACCAGGGACTAATTCGCAACACGCCTTTTTTCAATTAATACATCAAGGGACTAAACTGATTCCAACCGATTTTATTGGATTTGTAAAACCATTGTACGGAAACGAAGACCATCACGACAAATTGATGTCCAACTTTTTTGCACAAACCGAAGCTTTAATGCAAGGAAAATCTCCAGAGAAAGTACAAGCTGAATTCATCAAACAAGGACTTTCAGAAGAGAAAGCAAAATTCCTTTTACCTTTTAAAGTATTTGCCGGAAACAAACCTACCAATACTATTTTAATACAAAAGTTGACACCTAAAGCTTTGGGCTCTTTAGTAGCTTTATACGAGCACAAGATTTTTGTACAAGGAATTATCTGGAATATTTTCAGTTATGACCAATGGGGAGTTGAACTTGGAAAACAATTAGCCAATTCAATCCTTAACGAAATTAACTCGAAAAACGTAAATTCACACGATAGTTCAACCGAGTTTCTATTGAATCATTTTTTGAAGAATAAATAAAAAATTAGTTTTTTAACACACACAACGACAAAAGAGACCTTGATTTTTGAGAAAGTCAAGGTTTTTTTAATGAAATTGATTTCTAGACAACTGTTATTCACTACTTTAAACTCTGTTTTTTCTTCAATTATTTATCAACAGTTGTTATGGAAAGGTTACGGACTATTAGTCTATATATCAGTTTTTTAGGTGTTTTTTATGTAACATATTCTCAGCAAAAAGTGATATTTGTTAATAATCCATTACCAAAAAATATTTTATTAACATTTCGTTAACATTTAAATCGATAAAATGTTAGAATTTTGCCAAAAATTACTAAACTAAAACAAACATGAAAACAATCAAAAATTGGGTACTTTCTGGATTACTATTTATGGTAGTTTCGACGGTATTTTCGCAAGGAAAAATCACAGGAACAATCACTGATGGTCAAAACTCTTTGCCGGGAACAAATGTTGCTGTTAAAGGCACAAAAACTGGAACATCGACGGATTTTGATGGTAAATTTACGATTAATACAACTACTACTTCAGGAGAATTAGTTATTTCTTTTATCGGTTACGATGCAAAAACTGTAAAATTTACTGTTGCAAACGGTGGAACTACAGATTTAGGAACAATCGTTTTGACAGCAACTTCTAACGAATTAAGCGAAGTTGTTGTAAAATCTGGTGTTGTAGATCTTGCAAAAGACAGAAAAACTCCCGTGGCTGTTTCTACTATTAGAGCTTCAGAAATTCAAGAAAAATTAGGAACTCAGGAATTTCCTGAAATTTTAGCCAATACACCTTCGGTATATGTGACTAAACAAGGAGGAGGTTTTGGAGATGCCAGAATTAACATTCGTGGTTTCGATCAAAGAAATGTGGCTGTTATGATTAACGGTGTTCCTGTAAATGATATGGAAAACGGAGCTGTTTACTGGAGTAACTGGGCTGGATTGTCTGACGTAACTTCTGCCATGCAAGTACAAAGAGGTTTAGGTTCTTCTAAATTAGCAATTTCTTCTGTAGGAGGAACAATAAATGTTATGACTAGAACTGCTGATATGAAAGAAGGTGGATCTTTTTCAACAGGTTTTGGTAATGGTAATTATTTAAAAGTACAAGGTTCTTACAATACAGGAATTATGAAAAATGGTTTTTCAGCTTCTGTTTTATTGAGTTCTACTACAGGTAATGGATATGTTGACGGAACTCAATTTGAAGGTAAAAATTATTTTATTGCCTTTGGATACAAGCCAAACGACAAACATGATATTCAATTTACATTCACAGGTGCACCACAATGGCACCACCAAAGAAGTTTTGCAAATACACTTACTGATTATTTAAAATACGGATCTAACGGAGAACCTAACACTAAATACAACTCTGATTGGGGATATAAAAATGGAGAAGAGTTTTCTTGGGCAAGAAATTACTATCATAAACCAGTAATGTCAGTAAACTGGGATTATAAAATCAATGATAAGATGAAATTAAGTACTGTTCTTTATGGCTCTTGGGGTCGTGGAGGAGGAACAGGAAGCATTGGGAAAAGCCCTTTCTCTTACAAAACCGCTAACGGTTTAGTGCCTTTCGATGATTTTGTTGCCTTCAATACGGGAACCTATACTTTTGCTACTGGAGAAAGTTTAACTAACCTTGGAACACCATTAAAACCAAGCACAATAGCTGGTCACGAAGGTGAATATGTAACCAATTCAACTACAGGTTTTACTAGAAGAGCTTCAGTGAATTCACATGACTGGTATGGTGGAGTAGTAAACTTCAATACACAATTGACTAAAAATTTAATTTTAGATTTTGGTGTAGATGCAAGAACTTATGTAGGATACCACTTTAGAGACGTAAATGATAGATTAGGTGCAGATGTATATTTTGACAACAAGGACATAAACAATCCTAACAGATATTTATATGGTACTTATTCAGCATCACCAAGTTTAAATCCTTGGACAGATGTTAAAGACACAGAAAAAATCGAATACAACAACAACGGTTATGTAAGATGGTATGGTGCCTTTACTCAATTAGAATATTCAAATGACAATCTATCCGCTTTTATACAAGGAGCTGTTTCGCAACAAGGATTTCAAAGAGAAGACACCTTCATATATTTAGCAACAGATCCTCTTTATAAATCCGACTTCGAAAACATTCTTGGCGGTAATGTAAAAGGTGGTGTAAACTATAATATCAACGAACAACACAATGTGTTTGTTAATTCTGGATACTATTCAAAACAACCATTTTTTAATGCAATCTACCGTAATAATAAATCTGTAGCTTTTGATACTCCTAACGAAAAAATATTAGGTTTAGAAGCGGGATATGGTTTCCGTTCTAAAATGTTTAATGCTAAATTAAATCTTTATTATACCGCTTGGGATGACAGATACCAAAGATCAACTGATCCTAGTTCTACAAATAGAAATGGATATTATGATGCTAATGGTGTAAATGAAACTCACTCTGGTGTAGAGGTAGAATTAAATTCAAAACCATTACCTAAACTAAGTATCAACGGAATGTTCTCTTATGGAATATGGGAATATAATGGCAATGCCACTTATGAGAGATTTGACCAAAACAATGTTAAAATTGGATCAGGAGATCTTTATTTAGATAATGCAAAAGTGGGTGATGCAGCTCAAATGACCGCTTCATTAGGAGCTTCATATGAAGTGCTTACAAGAGTTTTTCTTGATGCAAATTACAGATTTCAAGATAATTTATATGCTGCTTTTGAACCAGGAAGACAATCTTCTGCTACTAATAAAGGAACTCTTGAATTACCTTCTTACGGTTTGATGGATGCTGGTTTCTCATACAAAATGCTTGTAGGTAAAAACAATAGCAATTCACTTAACTTCAGATTAAATGTAAACAACGTTCTTGATGAAGTTTATATTTCAGAATCAAGAACTAACATTTTTGCAGATGATTTTGTATCTGGAACTTCTGGAGCAACTTGGGCATCAGCAGGAAGAACCTATAATGGTGTTGCTAATGGAAATCAAGTATTCTTCGGTTTTGGAAGAACTTGGAACTTTAGTTTGCGTTATAATTTCTAAGAGAAAATTCAATAATTACCAAAACGGCATCGCTTCTAATAGTGATGCCGTTTTTTTTTATCCTTTTTTTATTTATATTTGTTAAAACAAAAAAACATTTTATGTACGAAATCATTAAACAAATTCATTCAGGTTGGGCTTATTTAGCCTTTTTATTATTGGTAATTGCAGTTGTCAATTCAATTATTGGATTAATATCCAAAAAAGAATATACAGCCAAAGACAAAAAAATAGGTCTTTACGCTTTAGGAGCAATTCATATTCAATTAGTAATAGGATTCATTATTTATTTTGTTTCTCCTTTAGGTTTTTCTGGTTTTTCGATGAGCGA
>DAORUG010000197.1:0-4908 GCA_035433125.1 Flavobacterium sp. | reverse complement strand
GATTCCAAAACCTTTGTAAACCATTAAATCAGCTAGATAGGCACCAAATTTTCCCAACCAATTCTGAACTGTTTCGTTTCTATCCGATAATTGATTGACCGCACTTTGATCGGCTTGACCGTAAATGTAAAAGGAAATAAACGCAAGCAATAAAGCAATTGAAAATAATACCAGGAGCGAACCCAAAACGATTTTGTGTTGTTTTGTGAATGCCCATGATTTTTTTTCTACAGCATTGGAATTTGATTTCTTGTCTGGAGTAACTGCTTTTGTTGTTTTTGCCATTCTTGGTTGAACTATTTTCTATAAAAATTTGGGTACATATATGATTAATCCTATTGCAACTGCGGTAAGCGCTGCAAAGAATACTGCACCGGCTGCAATGTCTTTGATAAATCCAATTTTCTCGTGAAAATTGGGATGAATAAAATCGGCAATTTTTTCAACAGCTGTGTTAATTCCTTCTATGCTCATTACTAATCCAACGGCTAATGTTTGAAAAAGCCATTCGGTTGTGGTGATGTGCATAAAAAAACCAACAATTGTCATTATTATACCAAGGAAAAACTGAACCATAATACTGTGTTCGGTTGTAATTAATTTTACAGCACCTTTCACAGCAAATGAAACGCTTTTTAATCTTCCGCTAATGAAAGAATTGTCTTTCTGAAATTCCATTCGGTATTAAAGTGCCGCTAAGGCTGCTTCGTAATTAGGCTCGTTAGCAATTTCTGGAACTTGTTCAGTATAAAGTACAGACCCACTTGCATCCACAACAATGATACATCTGGAATGCAAACCTGCTAAAACTCCATCGACGATTTCCAAACCATTGGTTTTACCAAAACTTCCGTCTTTAAAATCAGACAAATTAACTACATTTTCGATTCCTTCAGCACCACAAAAACGTTTTTGAGCAAAAGGTAAATCTCTAGAAATACACAATACTTTTGTGTTTTCTAATTGAGAAGCTGTTGCATTAAAAGTTCTTACAGATGTAGCACAAGTCCCGGTATCAATACTTGGAAAAATATTCAGCACTAAATTTGTACCTGCAAAATCGCTTAATGTAGCAGTAGAAAGGTCGTTTTTCACTAATTTAAAATCGGCTAGTTTTGTGCCAACTTTTGGTAATTCTCCTGAAGTGTGGACTGGATTTCCACCTAATGTAATAGAAGCCATAATGTTTGTTGTTTAATGAGGTTCAAAAGTATGAAAATTTATTTACGATTTACGATTTTGAATTTATGATTTGCTAATTTATAAAAAAAACGCTCTCGATACTGAAAGCATTTCAAAATTGAATTTATAAAATTTAAATAATATCCAAACTCCCCTTGCCTTCTCTAACAACAATAGGTTCATCAACAGACAAATCTATAATAGTTGAACCAATGTTGTCTCCATAACCTCCATCAATAACCATATCGACAAGGTTTTGCCATTTCTCAAAAATAAGCTCTGGGTCGGTGGTATATTCTATCACTTCGTCTTCATCTCGGATGGAAGTAGAAACTATAGGATTGCCCAATTGACGAACGATTTCTAAAGCAATAGAATTATCTGGAATACGAATTCCGACGGTGGTTTTCTTCTTGAATTCCTTTGGTAAATTACTATTTCCTGGCAAAATAAAAGTGTATGGACCAGGCAGAGCTCTTTTTAATATCTTGAAAGTTGCGGTGTCAATTTGCTTTACATAATCCGAAAGATTGCTTAAATCGTAGCATATAAAAGAAAAATTGGCTTTTTCTAACTTCACTCCTTTAATTTTGGCAATGCGTTCCAAAGCCTTAGTATTGGTAATATCACACCCCAAACCATAAACCGTGTCCGTTGGATAAATCACCAAACCGCCATCTTGCAAAACCTTTACAACTTTGGCAATTGCCGCTTCGTTAGGTTTGTCTTCGTATATTTTTATGAATTGTGCCATTATATTTAGAATAAGGAGAATAAAAATAGATTAGTGTTTAATTTTTTGAAAAACTTTCGAAGTATAAAATAACATTATAATAGTAATCAAATTAATTTTTACAATAAAAATATCACTATTAGAATTAAAGTCAATTAAAAAATGAGAGGGATGAAAATCAAATCCCATAATTACATCTTTAGTTAAATCTAACGTCAATTTAATCCCTATTCCATTAATTGCTGAAAAAAATAAACCAAAAATATCAAAAGCAATTAGCTGCATAAACAAAGAAATGAATACTAATTTCAATCCTAAAACATAATTTTTCTTGTTTAATTGAATTCCTGAATAAATGCAAAATCCAAAAAATAAAAAGGGTGTTACCAATGTAAGGTAACCCATCCAATTATAATATTTAGATAAATCAGTCGTAAAAAGATAATATCCCATTATCAATATCCCTACTATTCCTCCTATAATTTGATATATTTCAATAAAATTAATCTTCTTTTCAAATCTCTTATCTATCATCTATTCTCTGTTTTTTTTACCCAATCACATCCAACTTCGCAAAACGCAACAACAATTTTTTAATCCCGCCTACTTCAAATTTGATTTCGGCTTTTTTGTCGGCACCAACGCCTTCAAGGTTTAATACTTCTCCTTTACCAAAACGTTCGTGCATCACTATATTTCCTGCAGCCAATTTATTATCAAATAAATTAGGTGCTTCTGCAGATGGATTACTGGAAACTGGTTTTAGTTTTCGAATAATTGAAGTAGGTTCTTCACCAAATTTCTTGGGTGGTGTGCCATTGGCTGGTTTTGCCAAACGCAATTTTGATTTATCAATATCACCAAAAATATCACTGTCAATCATGGGTTTGTAGCGGTAATTATTTTCTTCGGCAGTAAGATATTCTAGATATTGTCCGTCGATTTCTTCAATGAAACGCGAAGGTTCACTATCGGTGAGTTTTCCCCAACGATAACGGGATTGTGCATAAGTCAAATAGGCCTGATGTTCTGCTCTGGTTAAGGCTACATAAAACAAACGGCGTTCTTCTTCGAGTTCGCTTCGAGTGCTCATAGACATTGCGCTTGGAAACAAATCTTCCTCCATTCCTACCACAAAAACGTGTGGAAATTCAAGTCCTTTAGCTAAATGTATGGTCATCAACGCCACTCGATCTTCATCAGATGTATCTTTGTCTAAATCGGTAGCTAGAGCCACGTCTTCCATAAATTCGGATAACGCACCACGAGCACCGTCAATTTCTCTTTGCCCTTCGGTGAAATCCTTGATACCGTTCAATAATTCCTCAATATTTTGGATTTTTGCCATTCCTTCTGGAGTCGCATCTTTCTTTAATTCCTGAACCAATCCTGTTTTTTTGGCCACGTGATCGGTAATATAAAATGCATCTTGATTTTCGTTGATTACCTGAAAACTCTGAATCATTGTGACAAAATCTTGCAGTTTTTGCTTGGTTCCCGAGTTGAGTTTCAAATCGATTTTATCAATATTCTGCATCACTTCAAAGATGGAACGCTTGTAATGATTGGCGGCAACAGTCAATTTTTCGACGGTTGTATCTCCAATTCCACGATGTGGATAATTAATTACTCGCACTAATGCTTCTTCATCTTTTGGATTGATAACCAATCGCAAATAACACAAAACATCCTTGATTTCTTTTCTTTGGTAAAAAGACAAACCACCGTAAATTCTATACGGAATATCCCGTTTTCTCAAAGCATCTTCCATAGCACGAGATTGTGCATTGGTACGATATAAAATGGCAAACTGACCATTCATCATTTGGTGTTGCATTTTTTGTTCGAAAATCGTACTAGCTACAAAACGCCCTTCTTCAGCATCAGTTAAACTGCGATGCACTTTTATTTTGGGTCCCAAATCATTGGCAGTCCATACAATTTTGTCCAGTTTGGTTTTATTTTTGTCAATTATAGTATTGGCAGCTTCCACAATATTTTTTGTCGAACGGTAATTTTGTTCCAATCTAAAGGTTTTCACGCCTTCGTAATCTTTTTGAAAATTCAATATATTGTTGATGTTGGCACCACGAAACGCATAAATACTTTGCGCATCATCGCCTACCACGCAAATATTTTGAAATTTATCAGATAATGCGCGAACAATTAAATACTGAGAATGGTTGGTATCTTGGTACTCATCCACCAAAATATAGCGAAAACGATTCTGGTACTTCGCCAAAACATCTGGAAAACGAGTCAACAATTCATTGGTTTTTAATAATAAATCATCAAAATCCATTGCTCCAGCTTTGAAACATCTGTCTACATAATTTTGATAAATTTCGCCCAAACGAGGCTTTTTACTCATAGCATCCTGCTCTTGCAATTCGGGATTATTGAAATAAGCTTTTACTGTGATTAAACTATTTTTATAAGATGAAATTCGGCTTAAAACTTGTTTGGGTTTATAAACATCCCTGTCCAATTGCATTTCCTTGATAATTGCTGAAATCGCTCGAACAGAATCCTGAGAGTCATAAATAGTAAAATTCGAAGGATAACCTAATTTATCAGCTTCGGAACGTAAAATTCTAGCAAAAACAGAGTGAAAAGTTCCCATCCAAAGATTCTTGGCTTCATTAGAACCCACAATATCAGAGATACGCTTTTTCATTTCACGTGCCGCTTTGTTGGTAAAAGTCAAAGACAAAATACTGAAAGCATCAACGCCTAAACTCATCAAATAGGCAATTCGAATAGTTAGTACACGGGTTTTTCCTGAGCCAGCACCAGCAATAATAATCATTGGCCCGTCTTTTTGGAGAACGGGTTCGCGTTGGGCTTCGTTAAGTTGGTCGATGTATTTCTGCATAAAAATTTTCTGTTGAATGCAAAAATAAGGATTTAAGATTTAGAAATTTGATTTAAATAAAACCAAAATAATCGTTTTTTTAAATCCACAAATTTTGGTTTACCATTTTGAAAATACA
>DAORUG010000196.1:0-5027 GCA_035433125.1 Flavobacterium sp. | reverse complement strand
TATCCAATACATCCCGAATTGCCATAGCTTGTGGCAAAATCATTCTACCATCGGGAGCTTCTGAATCTACTGGAGTTATCAGCATAACGATGGAATCTTTTTGGATAATATCGCCCAATAAAGTATTCTTTTGATAAGAGGTTTCAGGAATAGTAATTTTCAGTAATTCGATGACTTCTCCAATGTTTTGAGATAATTTTATACTGCAAATTTCAATAGGTGCTTTCGAAAATTGTTTGATTTGCGAAATTGTTTCATCGGTCAGTTTTTCAATGTCTTCCTTATTGTGAACGATGAGGTATTCAATTTCAAAATTATTGAATTTCTCAATTAACTTTTGTTCAAACGAACCAAAGACATTTTCAGAAATCAATAAAATCGCCGCGTCAATATGTTCAAGGGTTTGGATGGTTTTTTGAATTCTTTTCTCACCTAAATCGCCAAAATCGTCGATTCCTGCGGTATCAACCAAAATGGCTGGTCCAATTCCAAAAATTTCAATAGATTTTTTTACGGGATCTGTAGTGGTTCCGGCTATTTCAGAAACGATGGCCACATCAATTCCTGTCAGCGCATTGATAAACGAACTTTTGCCTACGTTGCGCCGTCCGTAGATTCCAATGTGTGGTTTATTTTCTTTACCTGTATTCATAATTCAGGTTTTGTTTTTCTAACTTCTAACTCCCAACTTCCTCAATAAATCAAATCTCGCTCACCAGCTTTTACTCTTTCAATTCTTTCTGTCAGCGATTTTTTAAGTTTTTTATTTTCGGTTTCTTCAATAGTTTTCTGAATCAATTTCCATCCTTTTTTGGCTGTGGCTTCGTCGGCATAATCAATCAAATATTCAGCTAATGTTAAAGTTGCATTTGGGGTACAGCATTTTTTGATAAATCCGGGAACCGAAAATTCCATAAAGTGTTCGCCAGTTCTGCCTAATCGGTAACAAGCGGTACAAAAGGAAGGAATCATTTCTTTGTCTAATAATTCATTGACGATTTCATTCAAGGATCGTTCGTCGTTGACTTTAAACTGACCTTTATTCAAGTTTTGCGCTTCATTAAGTGTTTTCGAATAGGCTCCTAATTCTATTTTGGTGCCGCCATCAATTTGTGAAACACCATATTGAATGATTTCATCCCGAAGTTCAGCGGGTTCTCTGGCAGTGAGAATCATTCCTGTGTACGGAACGGCCAATCTTAAAATAGCGATGAGTTTGGTAAAATCTTCATCAGAAACTAAATAGTTTAGGTTTCCTTCAAATCCCGAAGCTTCCTTGATTCTTGGAAATGAAATAGTGTGTGGTCCAACATTAAAGCAGGCTTCTAAGTGATTCGTGTGGCGAACTAATGCCAAAACTTCATAACGCCAATCATACAAACCAAACAAAACGCCAATTCCCACATCGTCAATTCCGGCTTCCTGGGCTCGGTCTAAGGATGTCAATCGGTTTTCGAAGTTGGCTTTTTTTCCTCCCAAATGGTAAGTTTTGTAGGCTTCCGGATGATAGGTTTCCTGAAATATTTGGAAAGTTCCAATTCCGGCTTCTTTCACAATTTTGAAACCTTCAATATCCATTGGAGCCGCATTGATGTTGACTCTGCGTATTTCTCCGTTTCCTTTTTTTACGCTATAAGCCACTTTTACAGTATGAGCAATATATTCTGGGGTGTAATCTTTGTGTTCTCCATAGACTAAAACCAGTCTTTTTTGTCCATTATCCTCAAGTGCTTCAATTTCATTAATGATTTCCTGATCGTCAAGTGTCTTACGAACAGCGTCTTTATTTGAAGTTCTAAAACCACAATAAGAGCAATTATTCTGGCATTTATTGCCTATGTATAAAGGAGCAAAAAGGACTATTCTATTGCCATAGACATTCTTTTTCAAGGTTTTGGCACCTTCTTTTATGGCTTGAATGGAGTTGGTATCGGTTGCATTTACTAAAACAGCAACTTCGGCTAAATTGAGTCTTTGTTTGGATAATGATTTGGCAATTATTTTTTCAACAGCTGCTTTTGAAGAAGCAGTATTTTTTAGAATATTCCATATTTCATTTGCATCAATAAAGGGTTGCATCGAAAGGTCTGGCAAAGAATATTTTTGAGGTGAAAATTTCATTAATGTGTTCTTAATGATTACTTTTCTAATTGAGAGATTTTCAAATAATAATTAAATCATTTGATATATTTTGCGAATTTGACAACATCAGTCTCAATTATTGAATAAAGTTAAAAAAATTAATATAATTTTATGTTAAACAAATCATAAAATACTGACTTTCAAATAACTGTATATTAGGGTTAATTATTTAAAATTGAAGCATTTTGTTATGGGGGAAAGTTTTGAAATTTAATTATGGGAATTGTATAAATTAATCAATGCAGTATTGATTTGGGATTATTTTAGATTATAAATTGATAGTTTAGTATCTGAATTTTTATTATAAATTTAATATTTTTACTGCTTTCAATATAAATTCTTAAAAAAATGATTTTTAAAAAATTTTCCCTTCTCTTTTTGTTGTTTACTTTTTCCTTAGTTTGTTTGTCACAAAATACGGGAACAAAAAGCACACTTTTTTCACATACTGGCAGAGTAGAACTTCTTGACGAAAATAAAGCGATTTTGATTGGCCCTGCGTCTTCAGTTTCCTTTGATTTCAAAGGAAATTCCTGTTCCATTTCTTTGCAAAGTATGGTCGATCATCAAAACTATGTTTCCTTGGAATTAGACGGAAAATATATTGGAAGAATCCGAATCGAAAAAGGGGAAATGAAATCCTTTCCTGTTGTAGTTTCCGAAAAGAAAAAAATACATCATCTCTCTATTTATAAAGCTACCGAAGCAGCAAATGGCGGAGTTTTATTTGCAGGAACAACAGCTAAATTAAAAGACAGTCCATCTCCAAAAAACAAAAAGAAAATCGAACTAATAGGCGATTCTATTACCTGTGGTTTTGGAAATGATGACTCAACAATTCCTTGTGGAACAGGCGATTGGTACGATCAGCACAATGCCTATTGGGCTTATGGGCCAATACTTTCTAGAGCTTTAGACATTGATTATGTGTTGAGTTCGGTGTCAGGTTACGGAATGTATCGCAACTGGAATGACGAACATATCGAGGAACCAATTATTCCTGAGGTTTATGAAAATTTATACCTCAATACAGACAGTTCAAAACCGTATGATTTCAAATTCCAACCCGATTTAGTGAGCATTTGTTTGGGAACTAACGACCTTTCTGATGGTGATGGCAAAAAACCAAGATTGCCTTTTAATGAAGAAAAATTTGTTTCAAATTACATTAATTTCATTAAAACCGTTTACAAACATGCTCCAAATACCCGAATTGTTTTGCTCAACAGCCCAATGGTTTCGGGCGATAGAAATGTAACTTTGGTAAATTGTTTGAAAAAAGTCATTCAAGCATTCGAAAATGATACAACTCATAAAAAAATTGAATTATTCGAATTCCAATCCATGACACCAAAAGGTTGCGGTTATCATCCCAACATTGCCGATGATAAAGTGATGGCCGACCAATTAATCCCTTATTTTAAAAAATTACTCGATGAAAAATAATCTAATTGCATCTATACTTTTTCTGATATTTTCGAATACGGCTTTCGCCAATGTTACGCTGCCGAACGTGATTTCGGATAATATGGTTTTGCAACGCAACACCGAAGTTACGATTTGGGGTTGGGCAAATCCACAGGAAGAAGTGGTGATTTCACCAAGTTGGAACAATCTAAGTTATAAGATTAAAGCCAGCAATCAGGCGAAATGGGAGATTAATATTCCAACTCCAAAAGAAGGCGGGCCTTTTTCTATTTCGATAAAAGGCTACAACGAAATTGTCTTAAAAAACATCTTGATTGGCGAAGTTTGGATATGTTCCGGGCAATCCAATATGGAAATGAATGCCAGTTGGGGCATTGATAACGGTGATGAAGCAATAAAAAATGCCACAAATCCCAACATCCGATTTTTCACGGTTCCTAAATTAACTGCTACAACTCCTCAAAATAATCTTTTTGGAAATTGGACAGAATGCACGCCAGAAACCATGAAATATTTTAGTTCAGTTGGATATTTTTTTGCAAAAAGATTACAGGAGGATTTAAAAAATGTACCCATTGGTTTGATTTCATCCAATTGGGGAGGAACGCCAGCCGAGATTTGGATGCCTGAAGAAGTGATTCAAAATGATGTCGTTTTATTGGAAGCAGCCAAAACTCGAAGAGAAGAAACTTATGGTCCGAACCAACCGGGACGTGCTTTCAATGCAATGATTTATCCTTTGACAGGATTTAAAATCGCTGGAGTTCTTTGGTATCAAGGCGAAAGCAATGTAGGTTCGACAGTTTATGACAGAACATTTTCAGCTCTAATCACCTCTTGGAGAAAATTATGGAAATCGGATTTTCCGTTTTATTTTGTGCAAATTGCTCCTTATAAATATGGAGAAAATCATTTTGGAGGAGCCATCATTCGTGATGCCCAACGCAAAGTGTTGCAAGAAGTTTCAAATACTGGAATGGTTGTAACGAGCGATATTTCGCCCATTGACGACATTCATCCAAAAGACAAAAAATCCGTAGGAACTCGTTTGGCGAATTTGGCTTTGGCCAATACCTATAAATCTAACACAGCATTGGTGAACGGGCCTCTTTACAAAGGAATGAATATCGATAAAAACAAAGTTGTGGTTTCTTTCGATTTTGCCGAAGGATTGCATTTTTCGAACACTAAATCCAATCAATTTGAAATTGCTGGAGCAGACGGTATTTTTTATGAAGCAGTGGCAAGCATAAAAAAAAATAATGTTATTTTGCAATCGGATAAAATAAGAAACCCTGTAAAAGTGCGTTATTCTTGGAAAAATACTGACCAATCAAATCTTTTCAATAAAGCCAATTTACCTGCTTCTTCATTCATCACCAAATAATTAATAAATTTTACAATTTCGAAATCAATATTTTAAACTATGACTAATAAAAATTTAATTTTCTCTGGAA
>DAORUG010000195.1:0-5041 GCA_035433125.1 Flavobacterium sp. | reverse complement strand
TATGTATCTTCGCTTAAAAGGAATAAATCCTTATAGAATGTCTTACAAAGGCTACGGAAATCTTTTTCCTTTGGGAAAAGAAGATGCTCTAGATAGACGTGTAGAACTCTATATAACCCAATTATAAAACAAATAATTATTCCCTTTTCATCTCAATATGCGGAATATCGTCTTCTAAATACATTTCGCTAGTTTGAACAAATCCGTGACTTTCATAGAATTTTTTCAAGTATAATTGCGCTCCAATAGTGATTTTGCTTTCGCCAAAATGCGATTGGATTCCAGCAATTGCTTCACGCATAAGATCGTGACCCCATTTTTTGTTGCGATAATTGGCATCTACAACCACTCTTCCTATCGAAGCGTTATCAAATGTAATTCCTGGTTTGAAAAGCCTAGAATACGCCGTAATCTTGCCTTCAAATTCGCCAAAAAGATGCAATGCCAGTTTGTCTTTTCCATCAAGATCGAGATAAACACAATTTTGTTCGACGACAAAAATTTCGCTTCTTAATCTCAAAATATCATAAAGCTCGTTTGTCGAAAGGGTTTCGAAAGGCTTTATTTTCCATTGAATTTCCATTTACTTATTCTTATTTTAAAATAACAATCGATTTTATTATTGACTCTAATTCGTGCATTAAATCGCGCTCTTCTTTCGACGGAGAATAGCAAAATCCTTCCAAAATCAGAATTCGGTTGTGTTCCTCATCTACAATAGCATAATTGACAAATGGTCCGGACATAAAATCATTTTTCAGTTCCCAAGTTCCTTTAGTTTCATAGGTTTCTTTGCCGTTTAGCTTTAATTTGAAAAGATACGGTGAATAGCCTTCTTCGGTAATCATTGGAGTGTCTAATTCGGTTCCGCTGATGTATAAATTGCCTATAGAATCTCGGATTCTGACGATATTGGTAATACTATTAGAACTGTTTTTTATCGAATTTATAGGAACTTCATATATCAAAAGGCTGGTGTTTCCGCTGATGATTTCCTTTTTCAACCAAAGAAATTTACTTTTTTGAAGTGCATACGAATACCCGTAAGGAACTTCCAAAGAAATCTGGAATTTGTTCCTAATAATTATCGGATTCATCAAGGATTCTCTGTTGATTCTTTGGCTTTCGGCAATTTCAGTTTCCTTTATGATTTGAATGATTTTTGTCGTGTTTTTTTCTAAGATTTTAAGAATATCACCATTTGTTTTGCCCGAAATATGAAACACGTTCTGAGGCGACGCATATTGATTTTTGCGTATTTCGAATTGGGTTTTATTCCCCTTTTTTACAACTATAATCGTCCGGCTATCGGTCATAAATCCTTCCATCAATTTGACAGGATATTGATTTATGGTAAAAAGTGGTTCTTCTTCTGGCAAGCCAATAACGGGTGAAGCAAACTTATTTCGAATGCTTTCGCCAATCTCACCATTCCACAATTGATCGTCGATAATTACCGAAATAGTATTGGTTTTTCCGGTTGCTTTTCGGGGCAAATTGTCGTCTTGTTTTTTACAAGAAAAAAACAAAAGAGATAAAAAGCAGAAAAATAAAAAGAGGTTTTTATTCATTGACAAATAAATATAGAAAATAGGATTCGAATTTATTCTTTTGAAATATTTTTGATTTGAATGTTCTTAAAATCAATAGGCGAACCTTCATAATTCAAAGAGATTTTACCTTCTAAAGAAGAAGCTTCGACACATTCGTTTACCAATTTTCCGTTCAAAAACTGAGTGATTTTGCCATTGTATGATATAATAACTATCGAATTCCATTCGCCGTAAGGCTTCTCGTTTTCGCTAAATTTTGGTGAGGTTACACTTGCGCCAGCTTCTATCAATTTTCCGTTGACAACCGCAGTAACTTTGTCTAAAAAAATAAAATCTCCAGTGGTTTTTTCTTTAATTTGAAATTGAATTCCTTTTGGCCAGATGTTGTCGGGAGAATCTATTGGAATATTATACATCACGCCACTGTTCTTTTTTGCAGTGCCTTTATTAAATCTTTCTTCTATATTCCATCTAAAATCAAGGCGAAGTTCAAAGTTTTTAAAGCTTTTTTTGGTCATCAAATAGCCAATGTTTTCACCATGCATTCGTATCATACCATCGGTAAACTCATATACTTTTGAAGGTTCAATTCGTTCATTTTTTGCTTTAGTAAAAGCATACCAATCGTTTTTTGAGAAACTTTTTTGCTGAGTAGCACATGAATTTAAAAGAAAAAGGAAGGCGAAAGCAAGGGTAATTTTTTTGAACATTTGGTGTGATTTTATATAAAACGAAGAGTTTAAGAATTTAGCAAATTTACACTAAAATTTAATGAAATCTAAAATCTTCTCTCTACAAACACCAATCTAAAATCTAAAATTCAGAAATCTAAAATCTTTAAAACTATCCGTTTATTTTTAGTTTCATTCCAGGTTTTAGTTCTTCGCCGCTAATATTGTTCCATTTTTTAATATCTGAAATAGTTACTCCAGGATATTTTTTTGAAATACTATACAATGAATCTCCTTTTTTTACTAAATAATCGTTGCTTTTACTTTTTGAAGTAGAAGCCAAAAGTTCTTTTTTATTGAATTTACCAGCAACGGTATTTTTTTCAATTGCTACCTCGCTTTTGGCAACAATCAAAGAACTTCCAAACGCAATACTGTTATCTGCCAAGTTATTCCATTGTTTCAAATCCTCTATAGAACTACCAAATTTTTTGGCGATATTTCCAAGATTGTCTCCTTTTTTAACGATATATTCAACATTTTCTGTCTTAGTTGTAGCAGCGATTATTTCCTTATCATTTGCTTCAATTTGAGCCACTTGCAAAGACATTCCCAACTGAATTGGAGCGTTCGAAAGATGATTCCATTCTTTGATATCAGCAACAGAAACATTGTTCTTTTTGGCAATACTACTCAAATTATCACCTTTTTGAACTACATAAAAAGAAGCCACCGAAGTTGACAAAGTATCGGTTTTAATTTCTAACGGAACATTGTTGGCTTTTGGTTCTTTTTTAACCGATTGTGCAACACTTTCGTTTGTAATTATTTTCAAACTTTTTCCACTTGCAACAGTATTTCCTTTTAGTTTATTCCATTTTTTAATTTCGGCAACCGTTACGCTATATTTATCGGCAATTTCACTTAAATTATCACCACGTTTTACGGTGTAATATTTAGTTTTTGGAAGTGTAACTCGTTGCGTTGAGTAATTCATTGTATCATTCAAGACAATGGCTCTTTGAACCTGAAACGGTTTTTCACGAAAATCCAAATCACGCTGAATATAGGCATAAATTTTGTCTTCGTTTGAGGCGAAAACGGCAATTTTCTCCTTTGGTAATCTTAAAAAATGATTCTGGTCTCCATAAACCGGAATCACATTCATTTTATAAGAAGGGTTCAAAAGTTGTAATTCTGCCACAGGAACATCAAGCAAATCTGAAATTTGTTTGAACGACATTTGCTTTTTAATCATTATCGTATCTGTAGCAAAATGCTGTACTAAGGCCCTTTCTGGCTTGATTCCGTGCTCTTTGTGGTATTCATAAATGTACATTGTGGCTAAAAAAGCGGGTACATATCCTTGAGTTTCTTTAGGAAGATTTTTTCTGATATTCCAATAATTTTGTTGCCCTCCTGAACGACGAATGGCTTTAGCAACATTGCCTGGTCCAGAATTATAAGATGCCAAAACCAAATCCCAATCGCCAAAAATGGCGTACATTTTGTTCATATATTCAGCGGCAGCTTCACTTGATTTTAAGGGATCGCTGCGTTCGTCAACATAGGAATCAATTTTTAAATTGTATTGTTTTCCGGTATGATACATAAACTGCCAAAGTCCCGTTGCACCCATTCTGGAAACGGCTTTTGGATTCAAAGCTGATTCTACAACAGCCAAATATTTTATTTCTAATGGTACATTTTGTTTGGCCAAAGCCTCTTCAAACATTGGAAAATAATATTCTGAAATAGCCATCAATCGGCCAAAAGATTTTTTTCGATTCTTTAAAAAAGACTTAATAATGTTTTCTAAACCGGGGTTGTATTCGATATTAAAAGGGGATTTTGCATCCATTGCCGCCAGTCTTTGTTTGAGCAATTCGGTTGGCAATTCATAATCGACTTTCTCATCGATATTAATATTTTTTATATCGTCGGAAATATCATTAAATAAATCGAGATTTGTTAATTCCTTCAACCACAGACTGTCAACACAAGAGGCAAGGTCGTCTTTTACAAAAGTTTTTTTGATGGAATCTAAATAGAAGTTTTGGGTTTCTGTTTTTGTAATCGATTTATTTTCAGTGTACTTCTGCGAAAACGATTGAATTGAAAAAAACAAAAAAAGGAGTGGGGCTATATTTTTTATCTTCATAATTTTATAATCAACATATTATGCAACAAACAATTATGAAACAATTGTTTGTTGCAAATTTAATATGTTATAACTATAATTTTCAGTAAATATTGTTAAAAACGCACTTTTTAGTCCAAAATAGCAGCAATTCCGGGTAAAATCCTACCTTCTAGCATCTCCAACATTGCTCCTCCACCAGTAGAAACGTAACTTACTTTGTCTTCAAAACCAAATTGTTTCACAGCCGCAACTGAATCTCCACCACCTACAAGTGAGAAAGCTCCGTTGGCAGTAGCTTCAGCAATATAATCGCCAAGTGCGATAGTTCCTTTGGCAAAACTTTCCATTTCAAACACACCAAGAGGTCCATTCCAAAGTATCGTTTTTGATTCTAAAATTACTTTTTTGAATGCTTCTAATGATTTTGGTCCGGCATCAAGACCTTCCCATCCGTCAGGAATTTCGCGAACATCAACAATTTGCGTATTGGCTGTATTCGAAAAATCATCGGCAGCAACAACATCAACCGGAATGTGAATTTGAACGCCTTTTTCTTTGGCTAATCTCAAGATTTCCAATGCCAATTCTTGTTTGTCATCTTCGCAAATAGAATTACCAACTTTTCCGCCCAAAGCTTTCACGAAAGTAAAAGTCATTCCACCACCAATAATCAT
>DAORUG010000194.1:0-5077 GCA_035433125.1 Flavobacterium sp. | reverse complement strand
ATAGAACCTTTTGTTGAAGCTTTTTCCGAAGAGCAAAAAATAGGATCCTTTACTTATACCTATCAGAGTATTTTGGTTTTCTTTTTTGTAATTATTGCCTCTGTTTTTATTTCAAAAATAGTCTCTTTTCTTGCTTCAGAAAACAAAGCGGTTAATGTAACCGAAGAAAAAAAATCCAGTACAGGCAGTTGGATTTTATTAGTTCGAATTGCTATTATTAGTATAGGAATCACTTTTGCCTTTGCAATTGCAGGAATTCCAACTGATAGATTGACAGTGATTATTGGTGCTTTAGGTGTTGGTATTGGTTTTGGTTTACAAGCTTTGGTCAACAACCTGATCAGCGGATTAATCATTGCCTTTGAAAAACCAGTGAATATTGATGATATTATAGAGATTGGAGGACAAACCGGCACAATGAAATCCATTGGCATCCGAAGTAGCGTGGTAACCACTTGGGACGGTGCCGATATCATTATTCCGAATGGCGATATATTGAGTCAACATATGACGAACTGGACGATGGGAAGCGCCAAAAGACGGTATGAAATTAAAGTTGGCGTTGCTTATGGAACCAATTTAAAACTGGCCAAATCTATCATTCAGGAAGTTTTAGACCACCACTCATTAATACTAAAAAACCCAGAACCCTTGATATGGGTAACACAATTCGGGGATAGCTCCATAGATTTTGTTATTAAATATTGGGTACCTCATTTTAATTATGGCAACGAAGTAAAAAGTGATTTGATTATGGCTATTGACGAAATATTCAAATTAAATAATATTGTTATTCCATTTCCACAGCAAGACATTTACATTAAATCCAATGGCGAGATGCCCAAAGAAATTAAAGAGTAAAGAGAAGTAAGAAATTAACCCGTTGCGTGCAATTAATAGAAAACTCAATTAGGAACAAAATATAAAAATTTAAACACATAGAAATATAGAAAAAAAAGAGTTTGATAGACCAATTGCTTCGCCGGTGTGCTATCGCTTAGTTCTTGGTTTCACATAGCTATGTTTCACTATCAAAAAGTGAAACGTCTCAATAAAATCAATAAAAGACTATGTTTCTATGTGTTTAAAAAATTATAAATTAAATTACAACCAACAGGTTAAGAAATTATATTCTAAAGCTAGTATAAGACATCGTTTTGCATCTGGTAACGCCTTTTTAATGTTCAGAAAAATAGCACACGTATTTTTTTAAATAGTAGTATATTTACAAGTCATAATTCATAAAACCCATACTATGGAAGTTTTTTTATTGGTATTACTTATAGCTTTTTTGTTCTATATCAAAAATGCAATAGACTCCAAATTCGACCGACTGGAGGACAGAATGGGAGAAAAAATGGACGGGAAATTCAAAGAATTGCTTAAAAAAATGGACGATTTAAAAGGAACTGAAACGCTTCCGGAAAATCCATTGGCCGTTCCCGAAGTAGCAAAACCAAAAGTTACTCCCGAAGAAGTAAAACCGCCAGTAGTTTTTGAGAAAACAGAACCCATGGTTTTCATTCCTGTCGAAAAAGAAATCGCAGAAGAAAAAATGGTCTTTTCAATGGAATCGGTCTCACCTCCCAAATCAGTACAGCCAAAACCCGAATCCAAAGTATATATTCCACAAGAACCCACTAAGACTTTTTGGGAAAACTTCAGGGAAAACAATCCCGATTTAGAAAAATTTATTGGCGAAAACCTCATCAACAAAATTGGTATTTTAATCCTGGTTTTAGGAATCAGTTATTTCGTAAAATATGCCATAGACAAAGATTGGATCAACGAACCGGCTCGTGTGGGAATTGGCATGCTCTCCGGTGCATTGATTATGGGAATTGCACATAAATTAAGAAAAAAATATGCGGCTTTCAGTTCCGTTTTTGTGGCCGGTGCGATTGCTGTTTTCTATTTCACGATTGGTGTAGCGTTTCACACCTACCACTTGTTCGGACAAACCGCGGCCTTTATCATTATGGTGCTCATTACCGTATTTAGCTGCCTAGTTTCACTTTCCTACAACCGAAAAGAATTGGCGATTTTGTCACTAATTGGGGGCTTTGCCGTTCCGTTTATGGTCAGCACAGGTCAAGAAAATTATGTGGTATTATTTACCTATATCCTCATTTTAAACATCGGAATCCTGGCATTGGCCTATTATAAAAAATGGGGGATTATTAACATATTGTCCTATATTTTTACAGTCATTTTGTATGGCGCTTGGTTGTTCAAAGACCTCGATGAAAAGGTGCCACATTATCTTGGCGCACTGCTTTTCGGATTTGCATTTTACTTGGTGTTCATTGGCATCAACATCATCAATAATGTAAGAACCAAAGGCCTTTTCTCTCCAATAGAATTAAGCATTCTGGCCAGTAACACCTTCTTGTTTTATGGTGCCGGAATGGTTGTTTTAGAACAATTTCATCCCGAACTCAAAGGATTGTTTACCGCCGCTTTAGGTTTACTGAACTTGGGTTACGCATGGTTTTTGTACAAAAAATTTGGTCTAGACAAAACTGCCGTTTATCTGTTGGTAGGATTAACGCTTACCTTCATCACACTGGCCATTCCAATTCAGTTTGAAGGAAATTATATTACCTTATTTTGGGCGGCAGAAGCCGTTATGCTAATGGGATTGGGACAAAAATCAAAAATAACCTATTACCGATTTGCCTCGATTATTGTTCACATCTTGATGATTGGAAGTCTCTTGATGGATTGGGCGGCAATTTATAGGACTGAATCTGTCCTGAATATACTGTTCAACAAGATTTGCTTAACGGGCATTTTTGCGGTGGCTTCGCTATTTGCTGTTTACTATTTATTAAAAAAAGAAGACGAAAAACTGCAGCAATTTGGATTTATTTTCAATCCAAAAAAATACCGTGACTCACTGAAAAGTATTGGAATAATTATCGGGTATTTTGTGGGTTTATTCGAAGTAGGTTTTCAAGCCAATACCCATATCGAGGGAGTCAATTCTGCTATAACAGTACCTGTTGTATATCATCTGCTTTTTAGCGCTGCCCTATTGTATGGCTTGTGCAAAAGCAAAAACAAGGTTCGGAACCAACTGGCTTCGATTATTGCTGTCATCAATAGTATCCTTTTTGCATTTTGGTTCTCGAATTACGCATTTTATGAGCACGAGCAATATATAACAACGGGAATTCACCAACGAATTGGCTTCTATTTGCATTACATTTCGCTCCTTATAATAGTATTCTTAGGCTATAAATTGTACCAAATCAATAAAGAAAATCCCGTTTTCGAACTATTCCAAAAGAAAATTGTAATTTGGATAGCCGCCTTTTTCATCATTTATATGGCCAGCACTGAATTGATGCTTCACGGTTTAGTCTTTTCAAATTCGCCAGTTACGGCTCAAGAGGTTCAGTCTAGTGAATTTTATAAAAATTACCAATCCAATGAATTGCCTCAACTAAAACAACAAATTGCTTACGATGCAATATATCAAACTCGAACCCAAATTATAAAAACAGGATATCCCATTCTTTGGGGAATTCTCGCTTTTGTCTTCCTGATTATCGGAATCCGAAAACACATCAAAAACCTGCGAATAATAGCCTTATCCTTATTGGGAATTACCATTCTGAAACTATTTCTATTCGACATCAGCAATGCTTCCGAAACCGGAAAAATCATCGCTTTTATCTTGCTCGGAATTCTAATCCTGATTATTTCATTTGTATACCAAAAACTAAAAGTCTTGATACAAGACGACAACAAACCCAAGGAAACCAATGAAACTGAATAAATTCATAGTCATGCTGCTTGCTGCAAACGGTCTATTGGCACAACACAAAACGACGGCAAAAATCGAAACCGTAAAAGAAAATGGTTTACACAAAATAGTAGTGCCAGCCGAAATTCGCTCTTTTTCTCAAGAAGAACTGGGCGATTTAAGGATTCTAGATGCCAAAGGGATTGAAGTGCCCTATTACATCCTTCAGGGAAATACCGAAACCAATTCCAGTAGTTTTTCAGAATGCAAAATACTGTCGAAAACTACGATTCCAAAAAGCAAAACAATCCTCATTTTTGAAAATCCAAAAAAGACCATCGATGCCATCGTGCTGTCCATTACCAATTCCGATGTTACAAAATCCTACAGCATCAGCGGCAGCAACGACCAAAAAGAATGGTATGGATTAGTCAACAATTCGCTCTTAAACGACCTCGAAAACAAGGAAACCACCAGTGTTTACAAAACAATACTTTTTCCACTTACCTCCTATCGCTATCTAAAAATAGAATGGAACGACAAGAAAACGCTACCCATAAATGTATTGAAAATTGGTTTTTTTAACAATAAAACTAGCAGTCCGAAAGTAGAAGAAGTTTTTGCGAAAAACACCCGAATAAAGCAAATTCCAGCCGAGAAGAAAACCCGAATTCACATTGATTTTAATCGCCCACAAATCATAAATCAAATCAGTTTTACAATAACAAGCCCAAATTTGTTCCAACGCAATGTTCAACTTTATGTTAATAAAAAAAAGCCAATCAATCAAAAATCGACCCCGTTTCCAGAGGAAATTTTTGCTTTTGAATTGAGTTCCAACACCAACAATACCTTTAGCATTCCGCAACTTTTCGAAAAAGAATGCTTCATCGAAATAGAAAATCAGGACAATCCGCCTTTGACTTTGGGTAAAATACAATTTTTCCAAAATCAGATTGCAGTCATCGCCGATTTGAAAGCCAATGAAAAATACACCATCACAACCGGAAATCCTAAACGCAATAGCCCCGAATATGATTTAGAAAATTTCAAAAAAAATACCAACAGCAACTTGCCTGAGGTCAAAATTTATGACATCAAACAGCTAAATTCTAAAAAAACAAGCCCTCAAAACCAATCCTTCTGGCAACAATCTTGGTTTATGTGGCTGTGCATCATTTTGGGTGGGATTGCCGTTTTATATTTCACTTCAAGTTTAGTAAAAGACATGAAAAATAATACATCAATCTAATCCCGTTCCGCAACGCTCCGCATTCTATGACGAAAAACAACTAAAAAATGTTAAATTATCCCGCAAATTTATAG
>DAORUG010000193.1:0-5085 GCA_035433125.1 Flavobacterium sp. | reverse complement strand
CGAAAAATTGGCTTTGCCGGAATGTTTGACGCTTGGCGAGTGCGGTTTGGATAAACGCAGTGAAGCTCCGTTTGAATTACAGTTATCCGTTTTCGAAAGGCAATTGGCTTTGGCTGAAAAACACCAAAAACCAGTCGTAATTCATTGCGTTGCTGCTTTTCAGGAACTCATCGAAACCAAGAAAAGATTGAAGATTGGTGTTCCAATGATTATCCACGGATTTTCAAAAAAAGTTGAACTTGCCAAGCAATTAATAGACAATGGATTTTATGTTTCATTTGGTAAAAATTTGTTGCGAAACCCGGAATTGGAATCGGTTTTTCAAAGCATTCCAAACGATAGATTCTTGCTGGAAACCGATATGGTCGAAGAAGGAATTCGAGCTGTGTACGATTTGGCAGCGAAATATAAAGGATTAGAATTAAATGAATTACAAGAGATTGTAAATGATAATTACAATACAGTTTTTGTCATTTCGACGAAGGAGAAATCTCATTAGTTGCTCTCGTTATGTGATTTCTCCTTCGTCGAAATGACAAAGTTGTACGGTTTAGGTCTAAAGTAATGACTTTAAACGAATTGTTAAATTTTCAGGAACTCTAAACAATAAACAATAAACCAAAAACATAAAACTCCAAACAAAATGGCAGAATGGACTGAAAGAGCCGAGCTCTTATTTAAAGAAGAAGGATTGAATAAATTAAGAAACTCCAATGTTTTGGTAGTAGGATTGGGTGGCGTTGGTTCTTTTGCAGCCGAATTTTTGGCAAGAGCCGGAGTCGGAAAAATGACCATTGTGGATGGCGATATTGTTGATATTACCAACATCAACCGACAATTACCCGCTTTGCATTCCACAGTTGGAGAACCCAAAGTGACCATTGTTGGTGACCGATTAATGGACATCAATCCAGAATTGCAATTGACTAGAATTCGTGAATTTTTATCACCGGAACGAGCTTTCGAAATTGTATCAGAGGAATACGATTATGTTTTGGATTGCATTGACAGCATTACGCCAAAGCTGAATTTGATTATTGGTGCCAAGCGCAAAAGAGTCAAAATTATCTCTTCAATGGGAGCGGGAGGAAAGATGGAAGCTTCGAAAGTGAAGGTTGCCGACATTAACAATACAGTAAATTGTTTCTTGGCAAAAACCGTTCGTCGTCGATTGAAAGAATTTAAAATAGATAAATTGAAAGTCGTTTTTTCATCTGAAATTCAGGATGATTCGAGTTTAAAAATGACTGATGGGTCTAATTTTAAGAAATCTTTTTACGGAACCAATAGTTATATGCCGGGATTATTTGGTTTGTATGCCGCTGAAACCGTGATTCGCTATTTACTTAAGAAATAGTTTTCGGTAAATAAATCTAAAATCTGCAATCTAAAATGAATTATCTAAAACTCATTCGTTACCAAAACCTTTTAATGCTGGCGTTGATGCAGCTTATTTTCAGGTACGGTTTTCTGGAATTGCAAAATATTCCTTTGGCTTTGGCCGATTGGCAATACGGCATTTTGGTTTTGGCAACGGTTTGTATTGCTGCTGGCGGTTACATCATCAACAATATTTTTGACGTGCAAACCGACACCGAAAACAAACCCGAAAACGTAATTGTCGGCAAGTTTATTTCCGAAACCAAGGCCTATAATTTGTACATTGGTTTTACCGTAATTGGCGTGGCGATGGGTTTTTATTTGTCGAATGTTATCGAGAAACCCAGTTTTGCGTCCATTTTTATTGTAATTGCGGCGACTCTTTATTTTTATGCCACGAGCTTGAAACAAAGTTTGCTGATTGGTAATTTTATAGTGGCTTTGCTGCTTTCGTTTAGCGTCATTATTATCGGGATTTTCGATTTATTTCCAATCACTGATGAAGAAAACAGACCCGTTATGGGATTGCTTTTTAGCATTCTTTTGGACTATGCTATTTTTGCTTTTATCATTAATTTTATTCGAGAAATTGTTAAAGATTTACAAGACGTTGAAGGCGATTCGAATCAAGAGATGAGCACTTTACCAATTGTTTTGGGGGTTAAAAAAACAACGAAATTGGTTTTTGGATTGAGTATTGTTCCCGTAATTTTAATTCTGAATTATATCAATTCAAACTTATTTTCTTCGGGCTTGATTTATGGAACCTTATATGGATTGGTTTTTACATTGGCACCTTTGCTCTATTTTTCGATTAAAATTTGGTCAGCCAAAACAACTCAGGATTTTCATCATTTGAGCACCGTTCTAAAATGGATTCTGTTTTTCGGAATACTTTCTATCGTGGTTATCAGCTTAAACATTAAATACAATGCTTAAAAATAAATTACAAAAATACAAGTTGATTTTGGCTTCGGGTTCGCCAAGACGCCAGCAATTTTTCAAGGATTTAGACTTGGATTTTGAAATCAGATTGAAAGAAATCGAAGAAATTTTTCCTCCAGAGTTAAAAGCGGAAGAAATCACCAATTATTTAGCAGAACTGAAAGCCAGTGCATTTGATGGAGAATTGAACGACAACGAAATTCTGATTACCAGCGACACCATCGTTTGGCACAACAACAAGGCATTAGGTAAACCAAAAGATGCACAAGATGCCTTTGGAATTCTTAAATCATTATCGAATGCCACTCACGAAGTAATTACCTCGGTTTGTTTTAAAACCAATGCCGATTCAACTGTAATGTATGAAGTGACCAAAGTTACTTTCAACGAATTGAGCGATGAAGCCATTCAGTATTATATCGAAAATTACAAACCTTTCGACAAAGCCGGAGCTTATGGAATCCAGGAGTGGATTGGGTTTGTTGGAGTTTCAAAAATTGAAGGTTCGTATGCCAATGTGATGGGAATGCCTACCGATAAAGTGTATGAATATTTGAGTAATTTGCCATAAATAGTGGTTCGAATTTTGAGCTATGAATGTGGTAATTATATAAAAGAAACATAAAAAGATATAACAATTAGTGTTCAGATAAAGTTCATTTTTGTTGATTAGATTAAAAGCGATTTTAGTTTTAATTTGACATCAATGAATATGGAGAACACTATTAAATTTCCTTTTTATATCAGACTTTCTTTTATGGTAATTAGTTTAATAGGCATTACCTATATTCTCTATATGGGAAATAGCATATTGATTCCTATTTTAATGGCTTTTTTGTTAGCCGTTTTACTATTGCCAATTGTTCATTTTTTAAATTCTAAATTACGGTTTCCAAATGTTTTGTCTTCATCGATAGCTGTACTTCTTTTTGTGTCCATGATTATAGGGATTTTTGTTTTCTTGTCCTATGAAATTAGCGATATAGCCGATGATTTTGCCGCAATAAGAAAAAATATTGATCTTTTTATCGTTGACATTCAACAATACATCAAAGCAAATTTTCATGTAAGTTTGAGGGAGCAAAGAAAATATATTGAAGATGTAACCGAGGATTCTGTTCAAAAAGGGAAAGAAACCATTGGTACAGCTATAATATCGGTCACGGACACAATGTTAGATTTGACCTTAATACCCATATATACTTTCCTGATACTTTTATACAGAACCCATTTTATATTGTTCCTCGCCAAATTATTCAAAAAAGAATATCACGCCAATCTCAAGGAAATATTGACACAAATAAAAGGGTCAGTTCAAAGTTATATTTTGGGTTTGATTTTCGAAATGATTGTAGTTTCGACATTAACAAGTGTAGGTCTTTATTTTATTGGGATTAAATATGCTATTTTATTAGGCGTTATTACAGGAATATTAAATCTTGTACCTTATGTTGGGATTTTGGTTGCTGGAGTTTTGACGATATTTGCTTCTTTGACCGGAACACCAGAATTATCAATGATTTTGGGAGTAATCATAGTAAATATTCTAGTACAAATCATCGATAATAATATTCTTGTTCCTTTGATTATTAATACAAAAGTGCAGATTAATGCTTTGGTTTCAATAGTGGGAATTATCATTGGAGGCCAATTAGGAGGAATTGCGGGAATGTTTTTGGCCATTCCGTTATTGGCTATTCTAAAAATAGTTTTCGACAGAATAGAATCCGCTGAGCCTTGGGGTTATTTAATGGGCGATAATATGCCAAAAGCCTTTGTTTGGAGATTCAAAAAAAATACTTCTAAATTAAATTAAAATATAAGCCACTACAAAAATTACCTTGTTAGTTTTTGTAGATTTTATTTAAGCATAAAGAGTTTCTGTTTTGGAATTCTTTTTTTGTTAGAGAAAATAATTATTGACCGATAAAATCAAAGTTTAGTCCCTAGGGGACAAATTTCTTTTTATAACTGTCTTACTACCAATATTTAACCACTCCAGTTGTCACGCTGGAAGCGTCTCAAAGCATGAGAGCAAGATAATTTAGACGCTTCCAGCGTGACAATTAGCAAGAATACTATTTACTTCAAAATTATAATTATTAATCTTATCCAGATTAAAAGCGAATGCTCTGCCTATCAATAAAGTTAACAAATATTTGAGTAATTTTGCATAAAAATAGCGGTTATGGATTACTTAAATGATTTCACAAAAGAATTAATTGCAACAGGAATATTATTAATCTTAGTGGTTTTGTCTCGACTAATTGTTTCAAAATTGGTGAGAAGTTTTGCTAAAAGGAGCCAAACTATAGAAAAACGAACCCGATTAGTACTGAAATACATTCATTTATTGATGAATATTATTGCTGTAATCGCTTTAATAATAATTTGGGGAGTTCAGACGAAAGATATTTTTATAGTATTTTCTTCAATAGCAACAGTTGTGGGAGTGGCTATGTTTGCACAATGGTCCATTTTAAGTAATATCACATCAGGGATTATCTTGTTCTTTTCCTTTCCTTATAAAATTGGGGATTATATTTTTATTCACGACAAAGATTTTCCAATACAAGCCGAAATCGAAGATATTGGAGCTTTTCACGTGTATTTGAAAACCCAAAAAGGCGAAATTATTGTCTATCCAAATAATTTGATGTTGCAAATAGGAATAACCATTCTAAAACATCCTGATGAAGAAAAGGAGTTTACGGATTAAGTATTATTTTTTTATTTCATTTTTTTTATTTCATTTTTTTT
>DAORUG010000192.1:0-5177 GCA_035433125.1 Flavobacterium sp. | reverse complement strand
AATTTGTGTTTCTTTTTTTGAGATTCTCCAATAAATAAATGTGATGATTGATATTAAAATTAGTACTATTATCTCAAGATAGCTAGTACTAGGAATGACTGTATTCCAACCACTAAGACTTTGAATTGTAAATCCAGATTCAAATGGAATTGATAAAATGAGTAGTAAAGTAAAAGCAATTAGTGGAACGTATTTTTTATAGTTCATAATTAGTGATTCGTGTTTGTCATGTTGCAACGTTCTGGTACTGCAGCGGGTTTGGAACTAAATTAAGCCCATTCTTTGGATTTGCCAAATATTCCAAATACAAAACCAATTTTCCATTAAGCCAATTGCACAAATCCATTGTAGCAGCAGCCATGTGTCGTTATTTTATCTTCAATTGCTTGATTATATTTTTTTCAAAAGATTCGGATAATATTTCTTCGTCATTATTCCATTTAGTCAAAGTCTTTTCGTCTTTCGGGCAAGAATGATGAAAACTTAAAAGTTGCAATTTTGAATTTTTAGAATTTCCACTTATTATAATTTTTGCGCTATAACCTTCAAAGCAGAAATCTTCGTAGATGAACAAATCCATCGTGTCCTTAACAAAATTATTGATTGGAGCTTCTATTGATGAAATCGTGTCGAGATTAAATTTATGAATTTTATATTTCCCTGAAAAATCCTCTATATAATCTTCTTTTTGCTCTTCATAGTTATTTGAGATTCCTTTTAAATAGTATATTTTAGTTTTTAAAGTTTCAAGAGAATAGTTGAATGAATAGTTTTTTTTATAATTAATATCCGTGCTGTAACTCGTTGCCATAAAAGCGAATGATGCTAAACCTACAATAAAAATAGGTTTAATTTGAATATAAAATTTCTCGTGTTTTTGATTATATAAATAAGAAATTGGCAAAATTGTCAATGCTATTAAGTCAGATAAATCAACAACTCTTTGAATTTTTAAATATTTAGAATGATTGATGAATTCAATAATTGAATTGCTAAATTCTGATTTCCAATAAATAAAGATAATGAGTGTTGCGAAATATATTTTATTTTTAAAACGAGGAAATAATATTGTCCAAAACATTGGGAAGATAAATAATCCTGCAAAATCAGATAATTTGCCTGTGAACCAATTTCCAAAAAGGGTTTTTAAATAAAAATCATTTAGGAGCAAAATAGCCAATCCTATAATAAATCCTAACGATGTAAATTCTCTTTGTTTCACTATATTTTCTGTTTTTTTTTGGGATAATGGCATACAACTATTTGATAGGTCTTGCATAATCAGACCTATTACTCTAAATTTAGGATTTCTTGTGCAATAAACTAGGTTTGTTATTTGTCTATCAAATATATTATTTTTTTCTTACAAATCCTTAAAGTATTTTCATTTAAAAAGCATCTTTTTCAAAGCATTACAAATAAAAAAATCCCTAACAGCTTTCACAATTAGAGATTAGTTTTATTCATAAGAGTCCAGTCAACTGCGACTGAATTCTACTTCCTTTTCAGTATTTTATATTCTTCATAACACGAGCTAATAGCATCCAGAATTTGGAGGTCGTTGGCCGTTTTTACGAAGGATTCGGAGTAATTGCAACGTTCCAAAATTTCAGCAATTTCTTTTTTGTCCACACCCAAAAGTGCCGCAATAGTTTCCCGGTCGTATTTAGTTTCCAAAAGATTTCGAACGGTATCGTCCTTTTTCATTTCTTTCAATCTTTTGAGTTCGGTGGGTTTTTTGCCAAAGAAATTATAGAGTGCATCGGCCGGGTTAAATAAAGAACCCATCACTTTTCCGAATGCATTTGGCGAATATTCACCTGCTTCGTAGCCTTCTGTTAAACCCGAAATGCTGTAGCGATAATTTTCTTTTACGGGAATCAATTTAGAATCCACTTCGATATAACCTGTTAAATTATAGCGTCCTACAACTACTTCTTCAAGCGCATAGGCTTTTTCAGTCAGTTGGATTTTGGTGGTTTTGGTTTTTACCCAGTCGTTGGTCACCCTAACTCTCAAAGATTGGAATCCAATTATGGTAATGTGCAGCGTATCATTTACAGAAACAGCCAATTCAAAATTACCTTTTTCATCAGTAGTTGTTCCTCTTACTTTATTAATGTTGATGATATTCACATTGGGTAAAGGGAATTTCGTGTTATCATTGATAATAGTCCCGGTAACGGTTTGGACGGGTTCAATAACTTGTGAAAAAGCTGTTGAAGAGAGTATTAAAAAAAAGAAAACTACAAAATATTTCATAAACTGATTTAAAACTTTAAAAGTAATAAAACGGGATTAAATATTTTGTAGTTTCAATATAATTATAAGAAAATTAACAAAATGTGTTAACTTCTTCTTGGTCTTCTTTCTCTTGGTGCGTCACCAAAGCTTTCAGAACGTCTTGCTGGTCTTTCTGAAGAACCACCGTCACGTCTTGGAGCATCTGTTGATCTTGGAGATCTATCAGAGAATCCACCTGTTCTTGGAGCAGAACTGCTTCTTGGTCCAAAACCACCTTCGCGTGGCGCTGAGCTTCTGTCGCTTCTGAATCCGCCAGAACCTTCACGTCTTGGAGCAAAGTTACCTTCTCTTCTTGGGGCTGAACTTCTGTCACCACCTGAACGGCCTCCGCCAAAACCACCAGAACTTCTTCCGTTGTGATCGCGTCTTCCGCCACCGTCGTTTTTAGAAATTTCAACATTGATACGACGTCCTTCTAATTGTACGTTGTTCAATATTTCCATTACTTTATCCGTATGTTCCGGGTCAGTATTAAAGAAAGAGAAACCTTCTTTTACATCAACTTTGAATACGTCATCACGACCTAAGTCTAATGTTTCTTTCAAGTAATCTTTCAATGACATCCAGTCGAAATTATCTCTTGAACCAATGTTTACAAAGTATCTTGTAGCACCGCCATTGTTGTTTTCTCTTGGAGCACCATCTCTGTCGTCACGTCTTTCAGAACCTGATGATTGAGAAGAAATATCTCTGGTTTTCTTGTAGTAATTGATGAAGCGATTGAATTCAACCGAAACCATTTTCTTAATCAGTTCTTCTTTAGACAATCCTTCCAATACATTGTTGATAGCTGGAAGATAGTTGTCAATTTCGTGATCAACTTCAGTATCTTTAATCTTAGTGGCTAAGTGCAACAACTGAATTTCGCAGATTTCAATTCCAGATGGAATTGTTTTTTCTTCGAATTTCTGTTTGATGATTCTTTCGATAGCCGAAATCTTGCGGATTTCACTTTTGGTTACAATAACGATAGAAGTTCCCAATTTTCCTGCACGACCTGTTCGGCCTGAACGGTGATTGTAGGTTTCTATTTCGTCAGGTAATTGATAGTTGACTACGTGAGTAATATTATCCACATCAATTCCACGAGCTGCAACATCAGTAGCTACAAGCATTTGAATTTGACGACCTCTAAAAGATTTCATAACCCCGTCACGTTGTGCTTGAGATAAATCTCCGTGCAAAGCGGCAGCGCTATACCCATCTTCGATTAATTTTTCGGCAACAGCTTGTGTATCTCGTTTTGTTCTACAAAAAACTACTGAGAAAATGTCTGGATTAGCATCAGCCAATCTTTTAAGAGCTTCATAACGATCCCGTGCATTTACCAAATAGAATTCGTGAGAAACTGTAGCAGAACCTGAGTTCTTAGTTCCAACAGTGATTTCTAGTGGGTTGTGCATAAATTGTTTAGCAATTCTAGCTACTTCTGCTGGCATTGTAGCCGAGAATAACCAAGTGCTTTTTTCGTCTGGCGTTGTTGAAAGGATGTTTACGATATCTTCGTAGAAACCCATATTCAACATTTCGTCTGCTTCGTCAAGGATACAATAATTAATTTGAGTAATGTTTACCAATCCTCTGTTAATCATGTCCTGCATTCTACCTGGAGTAGCCACAATAATTTGCGCACCTCTTTTGATGTCTCTAGCCTGTTCTGTAATACTTGCACCACCATAAACTGCCACTACATTGATACCTTTTTCGTATTTTGAGTAGTTTTTAATCTCGTTTGTAATCTGCAAACATAGTTCGCGGGTAGGTGATAAAATTAACGCCTGTGTATTTCTGTTGTTGGCATCAATTTTTTGAATGACTGGAAAACCAAAAGCTGCCGTTTTCCCTGTCCCTGTCTGAGCCAACGCAACTAAATCTGTGTCTTGTTCCAATAATAGGGGAATCGCTTTCTCCTGTACTTCGGTCGGATTCTCAAATCCTAGATCGATAATCGCACGTTGTAGCGATTCACTCAATCCTAATTGTTCAAATTTATTCATATGTATTTTTAAAATTTGGCGCAAAGGTACGTTGAAAAAATGATATAATCTAATGGGAAATTTAGATTTACCGTTTTATTAATATTTGAATATCAATTAGTTAGTTTTTTAAGAACGCTATTAGTTGCTCTGTAGCCTTGCCACGATGGCTGATTGCGCCTTTTTCTTCGAGCGAAAGTTGTGCAAAAGTCTCCGTAAAACCTTCCGGTTGAAAGATTGGGTCATAGCCAAAACCCTGATTCCCTGTTTTTTCTAAAGTGATTTCGCCACTGGCAATTCCTGTAAAAAGGTGTTTTTTGCCATTTAGATTTAATGCAATTACGGTTTTGAATTGAGCCTTTCTATTGGGTTCGTCAGTCAAAGTTTTTAATACTTTATTCATATTATCATCGGAATTGCGTTGTTCTCCCGCATATCTTGCTGAGAAAACACCAGGTTCTCCGTTTAAAGCTTCGACTTCTAGTCCTGTATCATCGGCAAAGCAATCGTAACCGTATTTTTGGGTTACATAATCGGCTTTCATAATGGCATTTTCTTCTATTGTATCCGCCGTTTCTGGAATTTCTTCGAAGCAGCCAATACTTTCGAGACTTATGATTTCGATAGTTGGAGGCAGCATTTGTTGCACTTCAATGATTTTATTTTTGTTGTTGGTTGCAAATACGAGTTTCATATTTTTAATTTTGATTCGATACAATGCAAAGATACACCGTTTTGAAAATGGTAATCTGATTTTTTGATTTTCATTTTGTTGAATTGACATTCCATTCGGTTTTGAATAATTATAAGTTTAAACTTATGATTTACTTATATTTTGAGTAGATTAACAGACTTGCTTTTGGGTTTTACATTTTTTGAGTATCATTGTACGCTAAC
>DAORUG010000191.1:0-5217 GCA_035433125.1 Flavobacterium sp. | reverse complement strand
TGAGAAGTATATAATTTAGAATATTCATTGCTCATAACAGCAATCATTTCCTTTTTTGGAGTCAAATGACTGAGGTTTTTCATTCTGGAATCAAAATCCATACTGTCGTGAAAATTCATTCGATTCAGATCGACCAAGAAGAAATCATAATTCCCATCGGCATTTTTTTTAATCAAAGTATTTCCGGGAGAATGATCCAGAAATTCGATACCTTTTTCGTGCAAGCCGAAAGAAAACTGGGTAAATTGTCTTAAAATATTTTCGTTATCTGGAAAATCTGGAATTTCGACCAATTCTCTATACGTCAAATCGCATTGAAGATGTTCGCTCACATAATAACTCTCCTTGAGTCCAACAACATCATAATTTTCGAAATAAGCTATGGGTTGCGGTGTTCCAATTCCTTTTTCCAATAAAGTTGTGGCGTATTCAAAAGAACGTCTAGCTTTGGATTTTCTAAAATATTTATAAGCAATTTTATTGATTAGATGCGGAATTTTGAAGGATTTGATGTTGATGGTTTTTCCTTCTAATTCAAAAAGTTTGATTTTATTTCTTTGTCCATCACCAAAAAGAATTCCTTCTGAATTGAAGTTTTTTATAAAATAAAGCACCTCTCTAGAATTAGAAACTGCTTTAGAAAACATAAGTTTAATTGTCATTTTTGTATTTTTTTTTACAAAATTGTTCTAATACTTGTCTAAAATAGGCTTCCAAAAATCGATTACTTTGGGCTTAGTAATTCCGTGGCAACCAAATGGAAGTTGATTGTTATTTAGTTCAAAAGCAAGTTTTGGTTTTCGATCTATTGCAAAATGCAAAGCTTCTTTGTAATCAGGAATTTTGAAGAAGGGATTAAATTCTTTGGCTTTTAAAGACCAGAAAACATCTTCAATAGCATAGATTTTTTTCTCTTTGTCACTCAAAAAATCAAGTATAAATGGTTGGTTTTGCTTTGCAATATGATAATGAGAACTAGTTCTTCTCAATGAAAAGCCCCCATTTCCAACTTTAAAAAAGGTTTGTTCACGTTCATTTTTCTCTTTAGATCTAAATCCTCTTGCAATTGAATTTGAAATCTTAGATAATATTGTTTTTTTTGAACTAGCAATCCAAGGAGCTCCAATATAATCATACCCTTTTTGACACCATTCCGTTAATTCATCTTTAAAAACAAAAGCATCCAATTGATAAATCAATATATATTCTGAATCTAAAAACCTTTCATAAAACGAAGGTGACAATAACAATTCATTATAACCCTCAATACTTTTAAAATAATGTGCAGAAAAACTTTCAACACTTATGTTTTTGAATTTTTCAGTAATATAAGAATTGTCTAATCCTTCTGGTTGGACTAATACAATTTCATAATTACTTAGCACTTTTACACATTGCAAAAAAGATTTTTCCTCAAGTTCTCCGAAATAAGATTTATATATAGGTATTAGTACTTTTACCGTTTTAGTCATATTAGTATCTTGAATTAAGATTCAATTATTAGAGAATAATCTTTTAAATAAATTATGAAACCAAATAAATTTGGCAACTTTATACAAAGATAGAATTATTACATTTGCAAACAATAAAATCATTTCTTTACTCTGCTCTAAACGAGTTTTATTTAATTTAAAAAATCATTATGATTAAAATTAACATCATCCTCCCTGCTCTTCCCAAAAAACCTGTAGGAGGATTTAAGGTGCTATTTGAATATGCAAATAAAATGAGTGAAGATTCTCATAATGTAAAAATATATTATCCAAAAAGACTTAAACCAGAAAAAATAAGAAAAGGATTATTTTTTGAATATTTATTTAAAATTTCCAAATATTTAAAATTCACAAATCGTTATGCTATAAATTGGTTTAATCTAAATGAAAAAATTAAAGAAGAATTCATTTACACATTAGAAGAGAAATACATTCGAGATGCTGATGTAACTATTGCAACTTCATGGGAAACCGCGGAATGGGTTGGAAATTATTCTCAAAACAAAGGAAAAAAATTATACTTAATACAAGATTTTGAGACTTGGTCAGGAAGCAAAGAAAGAATTATAAAAACTTGGAAATTACCTCTGCAAAAAATTGTAATTGCAAAATGGCTAAAAGAAATGGTAAATGAGGCAGGTGAAGAATGTACCATTATCAGAAATGGTCTAGATTTTCAATCCTTTGGAATAGATAAAAGCATAAAAGATAGAAATCCATCAAAAATATCCATGCTCTATCACAAATTAGAGTGGAAAGGATCTAATGTTGGAATTGAAGCTTTAAAAATTGTAAAAAAGACGATTCCAAATTTAGAAGTTGATCTTTTTAGTACGTCCAAAAGAAATGAATTTATTCCAGACTGGATGAATTTTCACGAGAAACCAAAAAATTTAAGAAAGTTATACAATGATTCAAGCATCTTTTTATCACCAAGTCTATCCGAAGGATGGGGATTACCTAGAGCTGAAGCCATGCAATGTGGTTGCGCTACTATAATTACAAATGTAAATGGTCATAATGATTATGGAATAAATGGTCAAGATTACCTGATGGTAAACCCTAACGACCCTGATGATTTAGCCCAATCAATAATAAAACTAATATCGGACAATGAGTTAAGAAACAATATCTCCAAATCAGGAAATGAATTAGTTAAAAAATTCACCTGGGAAAACTCATACCAACAAATGAAAATATTATTTAAATGAACGAAGAAGTCCACAAAGCATACGAAATAATAAAAGAGGGCGGAATCATCCTGTATCCAACGGACACCGTTTGGGGAATTGGCTGTGATGCCACAAATGCCGGAGCTGTCGCCAAAATCTATAAACTCAAACAAAGAGCCGAAACCCAATCGATGATTTGCTTGATGAATGGCGAAAAAATGATGTACAACGTATTCAAAGACATTCCGGAAGTAGCGTGGCAAATTATTGATTTGTCCGAGAAACCAACTACTCTAATTCTTGACAAACCCAGAAATGTGGCTCCAAATTTAATTGCCACTGATAATACCTTAGGAATTAGAATAGTCAAAGAACCTTTCTGTTTCAAATTAATGGAAAAGATGCGAAAACCATTGGTTTCAACATCTGCAAATATCTCTGGACAGCCCACTCCTATTGCTTTCAAAGATATTAGCCCCGAAATTATAAAAGGTGTTGACTATGTTGTAAATTTGCACCGCGATAAAATTGCCGGAAAACCTTCTACAATTATAAAATTGACGAGTGATTCGCAGGTAAAAGTGATAAGGAAATAAAAAAATACGTCATTGTTTGTCATTTCGACGAAGGAGAAATCACATAACGAGAGCAACTAATGCGATTTCTCCTTCGTCGAAATGACAAAATACAAAAAATTAATGAACTGCAAATCAGCCTTAAATAATAAAATATTCGAAGTCATTTCTCAAGCTTCCCAAGAACTTAACCTCGAAAGTTACGTGATTGGTGGTTTCGTGAGAGATTTAATTCTTGAACGAGATTTCAAAAAAGACATCGATGTTGTTGCTGTGGGAAGCGGAATTGAATTAGCCTTAAAAGTTTCGGAATTATTGCCCAACAGACCCAAAGTACAGGTTTTCAAGACTTATGGAACGGCAATGTTGCGCTTTGAAGACACCGAAATCGAATTTGTGGGCGCTCGAAAAGAATCCTACAATCACGACAGCCGAAATCCACTCGTGGAAAACGGCACTTTGGAAGACGACCAAAACCGTCGTGATTTTACCATCAATGCCTTGGCTTTATCTTTAAACTCAACCAATTTCGGAGAACTATCCGATCCTTTTAACGGATTGGAGGATATGAAAAACAAAGTCATCAAAACACCACTCGATCCAGACATTACTTTTTCCGACGATCCCTTGCGAATGTTGAGAGGGATTCGCTTTGCCAACCAATTGGGATTTGAAATTGAAGAAAAATCATTGAATTCAATTACCAAAAATGCTGAGCGAATCAAAATTATTTCGGGTGAACGAATTGTCGATGAACTGAATAAAATCCTTTCTACCGACAAACCTTCTGTCGGATTTCTATTGCTTTACAAAACGGGACTTTTAGATATTATTCTTCCCGAATTAACGGCTTTGAACCAAGTCGAAGAAATCGAGGGACAAACGCATAAAAACAATTTTTACCACACACTCGAAGTAGTCGACAACATTTGTCCCAACACAGACGATGTTTGGTTGCGCTGGGCTGCGTTGTTGCACGACATTGGCAAGGCTCCAACAAAAAAATTCAACAAAAAACAAGGTTGGACTTTTCACGGACACGAATTTTTGGGCGGAAAAATGGCCAAGAAAATCTTCGAAAGATTAAGAATGCCGTTGAACCACAAAATGAAATTTGTGCAAAAAATGGTGATGATGAGCTCGCGTCCCATCGTGCTTTCGCAAGATTTGGTTACCGATTCGGCGGTGCGTCGTTTGGTTTTTGATGCTGGAGAAGACGTAGAAAGTTTAATGACTTTGTGCGAAGCCGATATCACGACCAAAAACCCCAATAAATTCAAGAAATACCACCAGAATTTCGAGATTGTCCGTAAGAAAATCGTGGAAGTCGAAGAGCGCGACCAAGTTCGTAACTTTCAACCGCCTATTTCCGGCGAAGAGATTATGGCGATTTTCAATTTGCAACCTTCCCGTGAAATCGGCGTGTTGAAAGAAGCGGTGAAAGAAGCCATTTTGGAAGGTGAAATCCCCAATGAATATCAGGCGGCATATGATTTTGTTTTGAAGCGTGGAGCGAAATTAGGGTTGAAGAAAGTTTAACTACTGTTCACTCTTCATTATTTAAAAAATTCTTAATTTTATAAAAATTTTAATTATGAACCTAGCCGAATTAAAATTGGAAATAATAGCAAAAATTATCGCAATTGATGATGTCGCTCTTTTGAATAAAATTAAAGAAATCATAAATGATTATGAATCGAATTCGGTTGTAAATGAACCTGTGACAACTTACGACAGAACCCGAGTTTTTTCGGAAGAAGAACAACGAAAAATAAATCTTGCTGTCCAACAATATGAAAATGGAGAATGTATTTCGGATGAAGAAGCCCAAAAAGAAATTCAGGAATGGTTAGAAGATTAATTTGGTCTCCAGAAGCCAGAAATTCAAGAAAAAACATTTTTGACTATTGGAATAATCGAAATAAATCAAAAGTGTATAGTCGAAAACTAAACTTACTTTTCAATACCAATTTAGAA
>DAORUG010000190.1:0-5369 GCA_035433125.1 Flavobacterium sp. | reverse complement strand
GGAGATGGTTTTGGTGAACCACCTTTATTTATCAACGAAACCTATCCTTCTAAAGCAGTAACGATTCAAAACAGTACAATTCTAAAATTATCTAAGGAAAAATTTTTTAAAATTCTGGATGAATATCCATCAATCCAAAAAGATTTTTTGATTTTGCTAGCCCATAAAATTCATGCAAAAGCTAGGACTTCAAAAGAAATTATCAATCAAAAACCAGAGTTTAGAATCATCGCATTTTTAAATTCGTTCAAGAAAAAATCAGGAAAATCAGGTGAAAAAATCTTGATTCCTTATACACGTCAGGAAATTGCCAATTACACAGGATTAAGAGTGGAAACAGTTATTCGGGTTTTTACTCAAATGAATAAGGACAATAAAGTAACAATCATCAATCACAAAATTTATTATTAATGGCATTGAATATCAAATTTTGGCTTAAAATTTCGTTGATAAACCTTTGTATCGTTGCGATTTTAGGTCTTTTGATGCGGTATAAAATTGGATTTGAATTCCCATATTTAGACCAAAAACATTTGCAACACTCCCATTCTCATTTTGCTTTTGCGGGTTGGCTGGGGCATACTTTGATGGTGTTGATGGTGTATTTCATTCAAACAAAAATTGCTGATTTCAAAGGAAATAAATACAATACAATTATTATCGCCAACTTGATTTGTTCCTACGGAATGCTAATTTCCTTTATTATACAAGGCTATGGGTTGGTTTCTATTGCTTTATCCACGGCTTCCATTTTAGTTTCTTATATTTTTGCTTATCGATTTATCAAAGATTTAAAAATATTGGATGATGATTTGTTGGCAAAAAACTGGTTTAAAGCGGCACTGTTTTTCAATGTGATTTCGTCTTTGGGCACTTTTTATTTGGCTTATATGATGGCGACCAAAAATGTTGTCCAGGATTGGTATCTTTCGTCGATTTATTATTATTTGCATTTTCAGTACAACGGTTGGTTTTTCTTTGCTTGTATGGGTTTGGCATTTGGATTTTTGAACTTAAGAAAATCAGAACATTCCTTTTATGAAACTTCATTCAAGTTGTTTGCAATAGCTTGTGTTCCAGCTTATTTTTTATCGACACTTTGGTTGGATTTACCACTTTGGATTTATATTATTACGGTTATTGCCGCCTTAGTTCAGGTTTATGCTTGGTTTAAATTTCTTCCAATTTTGTTAAAAACCAGAAAAAATGTTTTGGAAAGCTATTCACCGTTATTGCGCTACATTTTGGTGTTTGTGAGTTTTGCTTTGAGCATAAAATTATTGCTTCAATTGGGTTCTACGGTTCCCATTATCAGCCAACTTGCTTTTGGATTTAGACCTATAGTAATTGCTTATTTACACCTCATTTTATTGGGAATAATGACTTTGTTTTTGTTATTTTATATCTACGCCAATCATTTGATTTTGATTTCAAAAAATATAAAATACGGTGTATTCCTGTTCACTATTGGAATATTATTAAACGAAATTGTTTTAGCCGTTCAGGGTGTCGCCGCTTTTAGTTATACCATCATTCCGTTTGTGAATGAAATCCTCTTTGGTGTTGCTATTCTTTTATTAATTGGAATTGGGATTACTGCTCTTTATTCTATAAAAAAAGTGAAAAATAATCCTCCTTTATGATTACACTCATAAAATAAATGTTTGAAATTCAAGTGCTTTGTCCTATAAACTAAAGAACAATCCTTATGAAAAAAACAATTCACTTGTTATTAGTTGCTTTTCTATTTACTGCATTTGGATGCAAACAAAATACTGAAGCAACATCAGAAACGACAACCGAAAACACCGAAACTACATCCACAGGACAAGAAGGAGTGGTAGATGAAAACTCTGCACCAAACATCGTTCAGGTTGCCTCAGGAAGCAAAGACCACACCACATTAGTTGCTGCTGTAAAAGCTGCTGATCTTGTTCGATCGTTAAGTAATGCTGGGCCATTTACCGTTTTTGCACCAACAAATGCCGCTTTTGATAAGTTACCTGCCGGAACTGTTGAAGGTTTATTGAAACCAGAGAAAAAAGGAGATTTAGAAAATATTTTGGGTTATCATACTTATGTGGGTACTTTGAAAACAGAGTATATGAATGATGGTCAAGAGTTTGATATGGTTTTTGGCGGAAAAGTAAAAATCACTAAAAAAGGAGATAAAACGTATGTAAACGGTTCAGAAATTGTGGGTTCAATACCAACATCTAACGGAATAATTCACGTGATTGGTGATGTACTGCTTCCTCCTGCAAAATAATACTTATTAATTCACTTCTATTAGATTAAACAAAAAAGCGTGGGTTGTAAAACTCACGCTTTTTTTATGGAATGGATTTGCGATTATTTGTGGGCCGTGCGCATCATTGCCGCTGCAATATTAGTCGCTCGTTGTTTAATTTCTTCTGCTTTTGCACCTTCAAATAGTTCATCGACAGTAGCATCAAACAAGGCATTCCAATGTTGAAAATGTTCTACTCTCACTTCACTCTTTTTGTGCAATTCTTCGTGTGCCTGCATTGGATTTCCATTGTAATTTCCAGAAGAAAGCAAAATGTTTTCAAAAAAATCACACATTTTTGGCAAATGATTTTCCCAGTTTACTTTGGCAATATCATTAAAAAAATAACTAATTGCAGGATCCTCCATCACTCTACCATAAAAAATAGTTACTAATTTTTCTATATCTGACCTATTTTTGATATCTGTTTTCATTTTATTACTTTTTAAACCTACAAGTTTTTAAAAACCTAATTGGCTAGTTTATATTACAAATCTTTATTTTTAAACTTTTTAAGCGAAATATAAAACGGAATAACTATCCAAAAACATAACAATGCAAACGAAACTGTCAATCCCATTGCGGTTCCAAAGAAATCTTTAAAAATAGCTCCTGTATACCCCATCATCGCCGAAACATCCAACTGCAATAAAATTTGAATTCGTGCCAAATCTATTGGACTCAAAGCAGTAATCCCAACCATTGCTTTTTCAATAGGATAATCCGATAATTGAAATAACAAGAATAAAACCATTCCATCAAAAAGCAAGGCGAAATACAACCAAGTCATAATGGCAATTCCAATTCCTTTGGCTTTGTCTCTGGTAAGAATCGAACTCAAAAATGCCAAAGCCACAAATATTACTGAAATCAAAGAGCCTACAAAAATCATCATTATTCCAACACTGTCTGGTGCATTAATCAAAAGAGGAATTCCCGCACCAATAAAAAAAGCAGCAACCATAGACAATGACAATCCAAGAAATAAACTCAACCAAATCTTTTTTCGTTTTACGGGTTGGCTTAACAAAAGCTCAATAAATTCGGAACTATTGTACAAATAAATTGTTGCAAAAAGAATGGAAACTAATGGTACTGTAAATAATATTACGTTTAAAATCGTGAGCAGTCCTTTGGCTGAATTGTCTTCTAATCCAAAAGAACTCCAGGAAAGTAAGGCTAAAATTAAGGTATAAGCCAATACAATCTTGTTTTTTAGAATGTCGAGAAATATTATTTTAATGATTCTGTTCATAATACAATGCTGGTTTCGAGTTTCGAATTTCGGGTTGTTTTTGCTTCAAAATACTTGCAATTGCTTTTGATATTTTTTGCTCGTTTGTTGATTCCAATAAATCGGCGATGGTTTTATGAAAATGTACTTTGCCGTCTTGCATAAAAATAATTTGGCTAATCATGTCGTCCAATTCGCTCAAAAGATGGGAAGTAATCAAGATGAGTTTTCCTTTTTCTCGCTCCTTGATTATTTTTTCCTTTAATATTTCGGAAGCCAAAGGATCTAGACCCGCTGTTGGTTCGTCTAATATCAATACATCGGGATTGAATAAAAAAGCTAAAATGGCACTCACTTTTTGGGTTGTTCCGCCAGAAAGTGTTCGCATTTGTTTGTCGAATATTTTTTCGAGTTCGAAAGCTTTTATTAAATCTTCGTCTAAATCTTCATTTGAATTTCGGATTTTTTTGATCATTTCAATGATTTGACCCACCGTCATATAATCGGGATAACGTCCTATCTGTGGCATATAGCCTATTTGTTCCCGATATTTATATTTTTTGAGTATCGATTTTCCATCAAATAAAATATTACCTTTTGTAGGAATTACCATTCCTAAAACGCTTTTTATTAAAGTTGTTTTTCCACAACCATTTGGACCAATAAGCGCAATGCATTCTCCTTTATTAAAAGTAAGACTGACATCGTTTAAAACTTCTAGTTTTCCGAATTTTTTATATATGTTTTTAATTTCTATCATAAAGATAAAGAGTGCATTAATGGGGTTTTATCTATAAAATTATCGGGAGTTATACTGGGCAAAATTTTCTCAGATTTGTCTAAAAGTGTAATCATAAAACTTCTGAACAGCAACATCGCCGAAGGATTATTTTCAGTAAGAACTGCAAACAAACTCAGCGGACGAAATGGGACATCGCCAATTCCGTTTTTGTCTAAATCATAGCCTTCATATTTGTCCCAATAATTACTGTCAAAAGTATTTAAAACAAGGCTCCCGTTCGTACTTATATCAAAAGTATTCCCAACAAAATTGTTGTTTTTGATGATATTATCCATACAACTCGCCTGAATTTTCATTCCCCAACCGTTGGCTTGAAAAGTATTTTTTTCGACTAGAATTCTGCTAGTTCCTTCCATAAAAATTCCCGAAGTGTTTTTATCAAATTTATTACCTATAATGTAACTATCCGATATTTCTTTTAGGAACAAACCGTAGGCTGCATCACCCCAATTTTCTTCGAAATAATTATGGAACATTTTTACTCTTTGGGTAAACATTACAGCAACTCCGGCACCATTATTTTTGAAAATATTAGAAATATAAGCATCATCATTAGAGAACATAAAATGCAATCCGTAACGCACATTGTTTGTAGAAATATTTCTCCAGATGACAGAATTAGTTACAAATTCGAAATAAATTCCATCGCGATGACCTGAAACAGTATTGGCGGTAATTTGAAGACTATCACTTTTCCAGCAATGAATTCCGTTTCCAATAAGTTGTTCCTGCTTTCCGTAAGCTTTAATTTTATTATTTTTGACTATACATTTTAGACCGTTTTGGATATAAATTCCAAAGAAATTATTGTCCAGAATATTGTTTTGAATCACAACATTTTTCCGGTTATAGACTTTTATGCCACAAGGATCTTCAAGAGTTCCGTAGCCTGAATTGATCACTTTAAAACCTTTAACGATTACGCCATCGGCTTTAATTGACAAGACTTCATATTTTTTTTGTCCGTCTAATGTTGGATAACCTCTACCTAGAAAAGTTATTTTTTTATTAATAATTATATTTCCCTCTTTATAAATTCCTTT
>DAORUG010000189.1:0-5370 GCA_035433125.1 Flavobacterium sp. | reverse complement strand
TTGAGCGAAGATACATAAACACTTTTTTAGCTTTAGTTCCTGAAAGATCTCTGTCTTGGGTTTCCTTGTCAATGGCATCGGAAAATTTGTTTGAAGTGCAACAAACGTGACCTTTTATTTCAAAACGAAGCGTCTTGTGTTTTTTTAATAAAAGAGTGATTCGGTCTAATTCTTTTTTGGCATTTAACGAAAGTTCACTCGAACCCATATCAAACGTAACTCGTTCTAAAACAATATTATCGCCTACTTTTGGATGTTCGGGAATGGAAGTGTAAAAAACATTTTTGACAAAAATTAAATCGACACGTCGGTTCTTGTCTCGTATTTCCTTTACGTTTTTTACGGTGTTTTTATCCAAATTTACTTTTCCTCGGCCTTCGCAAATGAATATTTTATTTTGAGCAATCCCATTCGAAATCAACAAATTTTGAATAAAATCGACTCTTTTCTTCGACAATTTATCGTTGTACTCTACACTTCCTCTGTCGTCACAATATCCGTAGAGATAAATGGCTTTGAATCGTGAAAAATTGGTAGAATCCAAAAGCTTAACCATTTGATTGATTTCGTTTGGGTTTAAAGTGAATTTATCCAATTCAAAATACACAGATTGCACCGTGTTGATTTGAGCTGAGAGAGAGCCAAAAAATAAAAAAGCTACTATTTGAAGGCTCTTTTTCATTACATTTTTAAAATATTTTTATATTCAATACTGTTATTTAACACGTTGGTTGCTTTCTTGATTTCCGAATTGTTTTTCAAGTAATATTGATACAATCCTTCTTGATATTGGTAGCGTTTTATGATTTCGTCAAGGATTAAATTTTTGATTTCCGCTTTATTTTTATCCAATAAATTTTCCTCGCTTTTTTGAAGTGCCACAAGTAATTGTTGGTATTCTGCTGAAATACTTTCGTCAATTTTTTCTTTTTTGGCTGTAGCCAAAGTATTTTTCAAAGCCAATTCCGTTTCGGTGTCGAAAGAGAATTTTTCGGCTTTTAAAAATTGTTTAAAACTTTGAAAATCGGTATCAGAAAACGTTGGAATTTTATCTCCGAGATTCTGATTTTTGTAATAATATGCAGTCACATAATTGAAAATACCATCGTTTTTTTGCAAAGCTTCGGTTATTGGACTCAACTTAGTTTCTTCCAGTTCGATGTCGGGTTGAATGCCGCCACCATCATAAACCGTTCTTCCTTTTCGAGTTTTGAAAGCCGTATAATTTTTAGCTTCAGTTTTTGTGGCAACACCATTTCTATCTTTATTGGAGTAATTTAAGGCTTGAATACATCTTCCTGAAGGTGTGTAATAGCGCGAAATGGTAACTTTCAGTTGGGTTCCATAAGTCAAATCTACGGGTCTTTGCACCAATCCTTTTCCAAAACTTCGACTGCCAATTACCACGGCACGGTCTAAATCCTGCAAAGCTCCAGAAACAATTTCCGATGCCGAAGCACTTTTTCCGTCCACTAAAATGGCCAATGGAATTTCAGTATCTACAGGCTCTTTGGAAGTTTTATAGGTATTGTTGTGTTTTTCGATTCTCGATTTTGTGGTGACAATAATTTCGTTTTTGGGAACAAACAAATTGCAAATATTCACCGCTTCATTCAAAAGTCCACCAGGATTTCCTCTTAAATCTAGAACTATTCTCTCGGCTCCTTCTTTTTTTAATTGTTCCAAAGCTTGTTTGGTTTCATAAGACGCTTTTTGATTGAAACGCGCCAAAACTATATAACCTGTTTTGTCGTCTATTTTTCCAAAAAAAGGTACCGATTTGATTTCTACTTCGTCAAGAACGATTTGAGCCGTATTGGTTTTGCCTTGACGAATGTATTTGACATCGATTTTTGTGTTTTTGGCTCCTCTAAAAAGCTGCGAAGCATCATCCTTGAAGTCAGACAAAAGAATATCACCAATTTGAATCACTTCGTCGCCGGCTCTAAGACCCGCTTTGTCAGCAGGAAAATTTTTGTAAGGTTCGCGAATGATTAATTTATCGTTTTTTCGGGTAATCATTGCGCCAATTCCGGTGTATTCGCCTGTGTTGTTAATTTTAAATTTGACCACATCTTGCTCGTTAAAATACACCGTGTACGGATCAAGACTGGCCAACATTCCCTTGATGGATTTGTCCATTAAATCGCCTGGATTGGTCTCATCGACATAGTTTTTGTTCAACTCTTTGAAAAGCGTTGTGAATATTTCTATTTGCTTGGCAATTTCAAAAAAATCGTCTTTGAAACTAACGCCTACAAACAAAAACACCGAAGCGATTACGGGGAGAATGTATTTTTTTTTGAAAAGAGAAGTCATATTTTATGTCGTTTTTTTCTTAAATCGTTTTCTAATATAGTAAACCGCTGCCGCTAAAATAATCAGAAAAGGCCAAATACTTAATAATCCGATGAAGAAACTTGAAATAGAATTGAATCCAGAGGCGATAGCATTCCAAATTTTTGAACCATACGAAATTGTCGCACCACCTTCATTGGCCACTGTTTTGTAAAATTCGATGGTTATTGTACTCATCGAAATTTGACTTTGCATATAACGCAATTGTCCTTCTTTGGCTTCGATTTCTTCACGAATAGCCGAAAGTTGTTCTTCGATTTCTAGCATTTCAGAAACTTTGTTTGCTTTTTTCAAAAGTTCGAGATAACGCGCTTCGAGTATTTTTTTGGCTTTCAAACGAGCATCAATGTCAATGTATTCTTCGGTTACATCTTGTGATGAAATTTCTTTGTTGTCGAAATAAGTGACTCCTTTTGAAATGTCACTCAAAAATAAATCGAAATTTTTGCTGGGAACACGAACCGTAATTCTTCTAAAAACCGAGCCATATTCTTTTCCTTCGGTATCATTTTGAATGATGGCATTGTGTTTTTTTACAGCCGAAATTATTTGGGTGTAAGTTTCGCCTAAATCGTTGGTTTCAAATTTAATATCGCCCGTTTTGATGATTTTTTGTTCGATTTTTTCAGCAGCAATCTGTTCAGAACTTGCCAAAACAGGTTTAACAAATTTTACTTGATCAACTTTTGGAGCAGGTGGCGGTGGCGGTACATTTAGACTTTCATTTACACTAATTTCATCTTTTGCATCTGCATAAACGTCGGCAACGATCATCTGGTTTGGAGCCTCCTCCGCTTTTTTACAACCAGAAAAAGACACAAGAAATACCAATAGGAAAAGAATGTTTTTCATAAGAATTTGATTTAGACTATCACAACGTAAAAATAATGAATATTCGTATGAAAAATTACAATCTTATTCCTCGTTTTTCAACTGCGAAACAAACTTTTCAAACAATTGAATGGTTTTGGTGTTGATTTCCTCGTAAGTCAATCGGTCTTTGGTTTGGTAAAAAAACATAAAAGCATATTTTTTGTCCAAATTGTCAATCAGGATGTGTTTGTTCAATCGATAAGTTTCGCGAAGTACCCTCTTGAAATAATTTCTATCCACAGCGTGTTTGAAGTATTTTTTGGAAACCGAAACACCCATTTTTAGCTTTTGGTCAGAATCTTCAGGAATGCCATAATCACTTTCCACAAAAACCAGTCTCAAAGGATATTTGGACACAGATTTGCCTTTAGAAAAAAGCAAATCGATGGTGATTTTACTTTTAAGCTTTTCGTTTTTTGGATAAGTGAAATTCATGTGTTTTTGAAAAATAACAAAGATTTTAAGGAACAAATTCTGCTTTTTGAAGCTGCGATAGTTAGTTTAAAATAAGTCGCTATGTGTTCCTGTATTGATAAATAAAAGGGTAAGTTCATTGTCGTTTTGTAACCATATTAAAAGCCAGTCTCCCTTGATGTGGCATTCCCAACAATTTTCATAATTCCCCGACAATTTATGTGGTTTGTATTTTTGTGGTAGTGTTCCTGTTTTTTCTAAAACAGAAACGACTTCTTCTAATTTAGAAAGATCGTAACCTCTTTTTTTACAGAGTTTTACTTCTTTGTCAAACTGCCTTGTAGTTTTTACAATGTACATTAATCTTTAAGATTTTTGAAATAGTCTGCGGCACTTTTATGAGTAGTAACACGACCTTTTTTCACATCTTCTAAAGATACATCTATTGCGGTTTTATTGATAGTTTTAAAAACGCCCAACGAAAGTATGTAAGCAACTGTTTTTTTTGCAATAACGTTTCGAGCGTCATAAGATAATGTTATTGTTGCCATAGGAGTAATTTTTAAAAGTACAAAGATATAAAATATTTTAAATTTGAGGGAATGCTTTAGATGAAATCAAGTCGTTGCCGTTACCTTTTTTAGCCATAGACGCCAACGATTTTAACGGATTTCAAATTTATTAAAAAAAAACCCAAAATGAGGAAAACCGTAAGGAAGTGATTTCAGAAGGGATTACTTTTACTAAAAATACAGTAAAAGGACTTGAATTTACAAATAGATTTATAATTTAATTTCTGGAAAACAATTCGTGCATAGGATAATTTGTGATGTAAATTTTCTTATTTTTGAAATGAATAATTAAAATAGAACTTCGGTGATATTTAAATATATTTCAATTTTTGGAGTTGTGTGTGTTTATGAGTTTGTTGCAATTTTTAACGATGATATAATTAAATAAAAACTTATGATTAAGAAAATATTTAACGGATACGAGCATTATGAATGCTCAAAATGTGGTGAAGAAACACAAAAAGGCGAAGATTATTGCGAAATTTGCGGACACTCATTTAGTCAACCAATAAATGTTCCGCAATATCAAAATATTGAAAAAGAAGAAATTAATAAAACTGTTTGTATTGTTATCAGTGCTCAACCATCCGGGATTTTTATGTTTACAGAACTTAAAGTTGATATGACACCTAAACATTTATTGCATTTGCCACAATTTCAAAATCAAAGAATGTTTAAAGAACCGCATAATGAATTCTATGTTTTTAAAAGAGATAAACAACACATCTATGTTAATCAGGTTTTGAATTTGGATATGAACGAATTTGAACATTTTTCAAAACCAAACTTTGTCAAAGTTTTTTTTAATAAAAAAGATTTTGATTATTTTGATGTGGTAGAATTATCATCCTATAACTTTAATCTGTAAAACAGATAGTTAACTTGAGATTGGCTCCAGATTGGCAATTAGTTGTAAAAAAATTAATGTGTTTTTTCATAACTAAATTTGCTGACGACGAAAGAACTCGGCAATGAAATTACTGCACTAGAGTAAAACCATTCCAGTAATTTTTTGGAAACTGCAAATCATAAACCAATTTTTAAAATTAAATTTAATATGACAATAACACAAGAAATGGTTAGTGTTCTTTTTGAGGAAGAAACTATAGAGAAAGTAAAAAAACAATTTGCCAATAATCAAGAGATTGTTCCT
>DAORUG010000188.1:0-5381 GCA_035433125.1 Flavobacterium sp. | reverse complement strand
ATCCTGATATAAATGAATCAGAAATGATTTTGAATGAATATGGAATTATTGCAAATAATCAATTGGAGTGGTTGGAAATTCAGTATCCTTATATTGCGCTACACGCTTATATAGTAATGCCGAATCATATCCATGCTGTAATCGAAATAGATTCATTAAAAGCAAATCCAATTCACAAGAACAATATGGATCAATTAGATTCAGAGAACATAAAAATAAAATCCCTTTCCCAAATTATGGGTGCTTATAAAACAACAAGCTCCAAATTAATTCATCTTGCAGGTTATGAAGTGTTTGCTTGGCATCGTTCTTTTCATGATCATATTATTAGAGATGAAAATTCATATCTAAATATTGTGAATTATATAGAAAATAATCCGAGCAGTTGGAACAAAGATAAATTCTATAAAAAATAGTTCAAAACAATTCCAATTGCGTTGGCGCGTCAACAGCCTCTTGTTTGGCTTTGCCCAAATAATTGATAATCATCCCAAATTGCTTGTCGGTAATTCTTAAAACACTGACTTTGCCCAAAGGAGGAACGAGTTTGTGAATTCGTTTTTCGTGAACATCGGCACTTTCCCCACTGGCGCAATGACGAATATAAACCGAAAATTGCATCATTGAGAAACCATCTTTCAAGAGATTACCTCGAAATTGTGATGCATTTCTTCTATCCTTTTTGGTTTCTGTTGGCAAATCAAAGAACACGAACAGCCACATTATTCGGTAGGCATTGAGTTCCATAATTTTGGGTATTTGATTTTCTTTCTGTTTCCCATAAAGCATTGTTGCAAGGAACTCGCTGTTTTTTGCAACGCAACCATCAATGGACTTTTCTCGTCCTTGAAATATACAGTTCTGGTCAATACTTGCAAAAGTTCGGCTTTGATTTTGGTATTCAGTTCCTGTTCGTCGTATTGCTGCATAATTTCAAAAACCTTTTCATCCACTAAGGGTCTGAATGGTTCCATAATATCATCAGCTAAGGCAAAAGCGTTGTATTTGCTTTTGTGATGAATGCCTAGCGTGTTTAATAATCCGCTTCCTGACAAAGCCCTAGCGGTTGCAGCCCGAAGAATGGCATATCCATAATTGAGAAAATTATTGGGATAGTCGCCAAAGCGTTCTCGTTTAAAATTAATGTCATAAGCGTCAAAAAAAGATTTCCAATATTGGCTTGCTGCAACGCCTTCCATATTAGTAGTGTCTCCACTCAAAACCTTGCTAGCCAAGAATTCGAAACTGTTTTTATGTGGAGTAATTCTTGTCAAAAGAATCCCTTGATTGGTTATTTTCTCGATAATGGTTTGTTGCCACAATTGTTTTTTTAACGGAATGGAAGCTTCAATTTGGTTTTTGAAAACCTCTTGTTGAATATGGTGGCTGTTGAGGTTGAGAAACATTCCATTGGGTAAATGATTTTTGCTACAAATAATTACCGAAGTATTGTTTTCGACTAGCAAATTCATAGCAGGTAAACTAAGGTAAATTTCTTGATGATCTAAAACCAAAAAGCCAATATCTTCAATGGGAATAGCGCTTTCCCTAATTTCAGATTTGATTATTAGTTGTAAATTTTTAGCAGTAATCGAAGTTTTATTCTCTATCAATATGGATTTTTTTATCATAATTCAAAGGTTTGTTAGTTATGATTGATTTGAAGTTATGTAAAATAAATAATAAATAAAGTATGTTCTTTACGGGAAACCGTAAAGGGCTTAAGTTTAATGGATTTTGAGTTCTTTAGTAGTTTGTTGTAATTTTAATTTCAGAACATTTTGCCAGCAGTTGTTCCATTTGTGTATTTTTACACTAAATTTTACTTTATAGTATGTCCCACCGCCATTTCATTCTCCACAAACCTTACGGCTATTTGAGTCAGTTTATTTATGAGTTGAAACGCAAGAAAAAACTCTTGGGAGAATTACACGATTTTCCAGTAGGAACAATGGCCATTGGTCGCCTTGACGAGGATTCAGAAGGTTTGCTTTTATTGACCACCGACGGCAAAATGAGCGAAATTGTCCGAAGCAAAAAAGTGGATAAAGAATATTACGTTCAGGTGGATGGAATTATCACGCAAGAAGCGATTGATCAAATGAAAAAAGGAGTGGAAATTGGTTTCAACGGCACAAAATACATCACCAAACCCTGTGAATCTTTCCTGATTAATGAAATTCCAGCCTTTGGAGCCAGAGGAAAAAAAATACGAGACGAACGCCACGGACCCACTTCTTGGGCTTCTATCACAGTTAATGAAGGGAAGTTTCGTCAAGTGCGAAAAATGACGGCAGCAGTTGGTTTTCCTACCTTAAGATTGGTGCGAGTTCGAATAGGAAAAGTACATTTGAATGACTTGCAAGCTGGAGGAGTGGTTGAAGTAAATACTTTTGATGTTTAATATTTTTTAATTACTTTTGAGTAAACTTTGTTGCTATGACCATTATTATAAATAAAAATACAACTAAAAAAGAATTTGTAAAATTACTGGCTTCCATTAAAAGGAGTAAAAAGACAAATGGTATAGATTTATCTAAACATTGTGGTGTTTTGACATTAAAAAAGGATGCATTGCAAATTCAAAAAGAAATGAGAGATGATTGGGAATAGTATAGTTTTGGATACTAATATTGTTCTATATTTACTAAATGGTGATGATGAATTAGCATCGATTTTAAACCAAATGCAATTATATGTTTCTGTAATCACTGAAATTGAATTACTTGGTTATAAGGAAATTTCTAATGAAGATAAAGTCAAAATAAAATATTTTCTATCTGAATGCATAATTGTTCCTTTGAATGATGAAATAAAGAATCTTTGCATTACCATAAAGCAAATTTCAAAAGTTAAAACTCCTGATGCAATAGTTGCAGCAACTTCTATTTACAATCAAATTCCATTAATTACTTCTGATAAAGGGTTTGAAAAAATTCAAGACTTAGATTTATTTTTATATAAAGTTTAATGTTAAACATCGTTTTAGTAGAACCCGAAATTCCCAACAATACCGGAAATATTGGTCGTTTGTGCGTCGGTACCGAAAGCCGTTTGCATCTGATTCATCCTTTTGGATTTGTCATTAATGACAAAAACCTGAAACGTTCCGGTTTGGATTATTGGGTACATTTGGACGTAACCGAATATCAAAATATTGATGAATGGATTACTCAAATTCTAGATCAATCGCGTGTTTTCTTGATGAGTTCCCACGCTTCAACCTCTATTTATGAAGCCAATTTTCAGGATGGCGATTGGTTGGTTTTTGGTAAAGAGAGTGTTGGTTTGAGTGAAGAAGTTTTGTCCAAATTCGAAAATCATTTAACCATACCAATGTCAAAATTAATACGAAGTTTTAATATTGCCAATTCTGTTGCGTTTGTGGTGGGTGAAGCGAAGAGGCAGATAGCAGTTGGCAGGTAACAGATTTCAGGTAGCAGTGTTCAGAAATAAGTATTCATTTTAAAACTTTGTGAACTTTGTGCCTTCTTTGTGTCTTTGTGTTTAGGATGAAATCACAAACTTCCCTTTTTCGCTATCAAAAACAATATGTTCGTCTTTGAACAAAGTATTGAAACTTCCTTTCATTATCAAATTACAAGGTTGGTCTTGGACCGTATTTTCGGGCGTCATAATAATCATTTCGTCGCTCAATTGTATTGCCATATCGATGTCGTGAGTCGAAAACAAAATACATTTCCCCGTTTCTTGGGTTAACTTTTTTAGGAGTTTGAAAAGTACTACTTTGTGCAGTAAATCCAAGTGGGTGGTGGGTTCGTCCAAGATTATTAAAGGCGTGTCTTGCGCCAAAGCTCTTGCTATTAAAACGATTTGTAATTGTCCGTCGCTGATTTCGTAATGTCTTTTTTGTGTTAAATGACCTATTTGTGTCAGGGCAATGGCTTCGTTGATTTTTGCAATGTCCTTGTCGGTTAGCGTTCCAATCCAGTTGGTGTAAGGTTGTCTTCCCAAAGCGATAAGTTCCCAAACGGTCAGGTTGCTTGGCGGTAATTTTTCGGTCAAAACGACGCTTAAATTTTGTGCCAAGGTTAAAGCATCCAATTCGTGAATGTTTTTTTCGTTTAAAGAAACTGTTCCCGACAGCGGTTTCTGGATTCCTGTCAAGGTTCTTAAAAGTGTTGATTTTCCGATTCCATTGGCACCGATTAGCGCTATTAGTTTTCCTTTTTCTAACGACAAATCAATGTTTGAAGCAATGATATTCTGTGCTTTTTTAGAGGTATAACCAATGCTGATTTTTGAAGCCTGTAAGATGATTTTGTTTTCCATTAGTTCATCATTTTACGTTTTCGAAGTAACAACCAAATCACGATTGGCGCACCAAAAAGAGAAGTTACCGCATTAATTGGCAAAGTAATATTACTTCCCGGAAGTTGCGAAATACTATCACAAATTAGCATAATAATGGCGCCCAAAAGCAAGGTACTCCAGAATAAAATAGTATGATTGCTGGTTTGAAAAACTAATTTGGCAATATGTGGAACAGCCAATCCGATAAAGGCGATCGGACCGGCAAAAGCAGTAATGCTTCCCGTCAAAATACTGGTCGCCAAGATGATAATCATTCGGGTTCTTTTGTAATTCATTCCCAAACTTCGGGCGTAGTTTTCGCCAAGTAATAATGAATTCAAAGGTTTGATATTTACAAGACTTAAAAGCAAGCCAATTGCTACACAAACTGATAAAATCACAATCGACGACCACGACAAATTCCCCAAATTTCCCAAAGACCAAAAAGTGAATTTTTGCAATTGTTCAGCCGAGCTGAAATAGGTGAGCGTTCCTACGATGGCATTGGTTATACTGCCAAACATCAAGCCGACTATTAGTATTGCCATTGTGTTGCGCAAGCTTTGGGAAACCGACAAAACCGCCAATAAAACCAAGAAACTCCCCAAACTGGAAGCTAGAATAATTCCGTAGGAAGACAATAAAAAAGAAGCTGCAACTGGAGGTAATAAAGCCGCTCCCAAAATAACCGTTGCTACACCTAAACTGGCTCCAGAACTCAATCCCAAAACATCAGGTCCAGCCAATGGATTTCTAAATAAGGTTTGCATCAACAATCCGCTGATGGCAAGTCCCATTCCAACAAGAATTGCTGCAATGGCTTTGGGTAATCTATAATTTATGATGATGTAATCCCAAGTTTCTTTGCTGGAATTTCCTCCTGTAAGGCTGTTGAAAACATCTTTTATTGGAATGGAAACCGAACCTAAACTGATGTTCAATACCAATAGCAATAGCAATGACACTATCAAAAGGGAGAATAGGAGGGTATTTCGGTTTTTGTTTTGCAAAGGTTTAAACCATTAAGGAATTTAAGGTAATTAAGTTTTAAATTTAGAAATAATCTG
>DAORUG010000187.1:0-5395 GCA_035433125.1 Flavobacterium sp. | reverse complement strand
AAAAACATAAGTTAGACCTCTGTGTGAATAATCGCCTTTAAATAGATGTGCCATTATGTAAGGAATTAAAAAGAAAGGCATAAAAGTTAAAATTACCAACATAGTTCTACTATTTGGATGAAGTTGTTACTAGTGTTTTCTCTCCCAAATATACCAAAATAAACAAAGCAAAACTTACAATTCCTTCTCAAAACAAACACTATTCTCCACACCTTCATACTTGCCAAAATTAGGAATGATGTTGTAGTGGTTCTTTTTATAAAGAGCGATAGCTTCGGGTTGTTTTTTGCCGGTTTCTAAAATGCATTTTTTGATGCCCAATTCTCTGCACCAAATTTCCAACGCCGATAAAACGGTAGAAGCAATTCCTTGTCCACGTTTGTTTAAAGGAACGAACATTCGTTTGACTTCCATAGTGTCATTGGAGTAATTTCTCAGCGCACCGCAACCAATGGCTTCGTTTTGGTCGTAAGCAACAACGACATAATTTAGGGTGTTGGTTTTATTTAAAGTCGCATAAAATACATGTTCCTCTCCGTCGCGTTCCTGTAACTCAAGATCCAATAATTTTACCAATTCTTGAAAATTGGGGTCGTCAGAATTTGTTCTTTTGATGGTAATCATAATTGGTTAATTTGATTGTTATTTAGGGATATAAACCGAACCTTGCACAATTTCTCTGCGTTCGATTTCTTTCTCGATATAGGTTTGAATCTGAGTTTTTTTCAAGCCCCAGTTGGGCGCAATCAGCAGATCCCAATCGGAAATGCCAAACAAACGCTGGATGACAATATCGGGACGCAACAGCGGAATCAATTCGCAAAGCAAATCGGTGTATTCTTCTAAACTAAAGAGCTTGAAAGGTTCTCTCTTGTATTTGACACCCATAATCGAACCTTCGACAATGTGTAAATGGTGGAATTTTACGAATTTTATCTGTGGAAAACGGTTGATTTCGTGAATGTAATTCAGCATCATTTCCCGAGTTTCCCAAGGGAAGCCAAAAATAGTATGCACACACAAATCGAGAGGGCTGTCTTTCAATAATTCCACTGCGGCGACAAATTCGGCGTGGCTGCACCCTCGGTTGATTTGTTCTAAAGTTTCATCATAAATCGATTCCATTCCCATTTCCAAATCTACATCAAATCGGTCGCAATAACTTTCCAACAAAGCCACTTTTTCGGCATCGATGCAATCCGGTCGTGTGCCTACTGAAAAACCGACAACATCCTCGGTGTTAATGGACAAAGCCTCGTCATACATTGCTTTCAAAAGAGAAACGTGCGCATAAGTGTTTGAGTTAGGCTGAAAATAAACAATAAATTTATCGGCTTTGTAGTGGTTTTTGGCACGTTCCATTCCGTCCTTCAACTGCGATTTCATCGTTAGTGAAGTTCTGGAAATTTCGGGTGTAAACGAATCGACATTGCAATAGGTGCAACCGCCGTAGCCTTTGTTTCCGTCACGATTGGGACAGGAAAAACCACCATCCACAATGACTTTATAAACGCGTTGGCCGTTATACTTTTCACGCAAGTGTGCGCCGTAATTATTGTATCCTTTGACTTCTGAATTCGGTGTTTTGTTCATTCGTCAAAAATACGAAATTCGATTTATTATAAGTAGTTCGCCTGATTGATTATTCGGAGCTCCATCAATAAATCAGTTTGTACATCGTTGCCCAAAATGAAGGTATGTTTATCAAATTCGATAAAATCATTATTGTTATAAAATTGGATTGCTTTGTAATTTTTTTCCCAAACGCCAAGCCAAATCGAATCGACTCCAGATTCTTGTCCAATTTTTATAGCTTCGTTGAGTAATAATTGTCCAATTTTTTTTCCGTGAAATTTTTTCAAAACATAAATCCGATGAATTTCCATTGCTTGCGGACTATGGATTTCGGTTTGAGCATTTCCAAAATTTAATTTTAAATAAGCAATAGTTTCGTTGTCCAAAATGGCGAGATGAAATTCAGATTCTGGATTGTTTATTTCTAAAGCTACTTGTTGGGAATTAAAATTTTCCTGAATGTAATTTTCCATATTTTCAGGGGTATTTACTTCTGCAAAAGTTTCGATAAAAGTTTGGCTGCTGATTTCTTGAATGATTTCCAAGTCGGAAATAGTTGCTTTTCTGATTGTAATTGGATTCATAAATAATAGCTTTGTTTGTGTTTTTTCTCTCAATCAAATATACTACAAATAAATAGATGACAATTTTCATTTTCGGTTTTTCAATTTGTACTTTTGAAACTTTCAATCAAGAGTCGCTAATTATGAAAATTGTACTATCGCCAGCCAAATCGTTAAACTTCGAAAAAGCTTTACCAACTCAAAATTTTTCAGAGTCTTTGTTTCTTAAAGAATCACGTCTAGTTCACAAAGTTTTGAAGCAAAAATCGCCAAAGGAACTTTCGGAATTAATGGATATTTCGGATAAATTGGCCGATTTGAATTGGCAACGCAACCAAGATTGGAAAACTCCTTTTTCTCCAGAAAATGCACGTCCTGCCGTTTTTGCTTTCGATGGTGATGTTTATACAGGATTGGATGCGTATTCGATTCCGATAGAAAAACTAGACTATTTGCAAGATAGTTTGCGAATCTTGTCGGGTTTGTATGGACTTTTGAAACCATTGGATTTGATGCAAGCGTATCGATTGGAAATGGGAACCAAATTATCCATTGGCGAAAACAAAAACTTATATGAATTTTGGAAACCCATTATTGGTAAAGCTTTAAACAAAGAACTCAAAAAAGGAGAGTTGTTCGTCAATTTGGCAAGCAACGAATATTTTTCGGCTGTGGATATCAAAGCCTTAAAAGTTCCTGTAATCACACCCGAATTCAAGGATTATAAAAACGGAAAGCTAAAAATAATCAGTTTTTTTGCCAAGAAAGCGAGGGGTTTGATGGTGCGTTATATTATCGATACGAATGCTGAAACAGTCGAAGATTTGAAAGGGTTCAACTATGAAGGCTATCAATTTGATGCCAATTTATCGAAAGGAAATCAATTGGTTTTTACGCGATAATTTTTTAACGACAAAAAGCAGCACTTTTCGGCACTGCTTTTTAATTTATGACTGTCTCAATCTGCTGATTTATTGCATTTCCACTGCTATTGGCAAGTTGTAGGCAGTTCGTACTGGTTTTGAGCCAATCATTCCAGGAGACCATTTGGTTTTCAAGGATTTTAATACTCGAATGGCTTCTCTTCCAAGGCCAAAACCTGGATCTCTTAGTACTTTGATATCGGTCATACTTCCGTCTTTTTCGATAACGAAAGAAACATAAACTCTGAAAGTAGTGGTGGCATCAATTTCAGGTTTTTCGAAATTATTGCCTACATAATTGTAGAATTTATTGATTCCACCCGGAAACTCAGGCATTTTGTCTAAAACAGCTGTGTTTACAACAGTCGTTCCATAATCGACAGCAGCTGGTATTTCGGTTCCAGTTCCAGTTCCTGAATTGGTTGGATTTAGTCCTGTTGTTCCTGTTCCTTCTGAAATAACAGGAGCAGCAAATCTGTTTTCTACGTTTGTGGCAATATTCTGGTTTGCATTTTCTTGATGCACGATAACCGGATTGGAGAGTTGGTCTTTCACAATGGTAGCTTCGGTTGCTTGGCTTTGTATATTGGGAAGCACCGGTTTTACAGCTTCTTGAATATAAATGTCAGTAACTTCGAGTGGGTCTGACCATTCTGGCATGGTTATTTCGGGTACAACACTAGTGTTAAAATGACTCATAATTGCAGCAATACCACCAAGGGAAGCTACAAACAACAATCCCATAAATAGGGCGGTCAAGGAACTTTTGACACTGTCACGGCGCAATTGGTAAGCTCCGTACTCTTGGTTTCTGTTTTCGAAAATAAGATCGATCCAGCGGGTTTCGTAAATACTTAATCTAGACATAATAATGGTTTTAAGGGTTAAGTATTTATCAAAGCATAAGCGGTATCTTTTAACATATAACGTAAAAGATATTCGAAATAATATATAAAATGTTGATTATTTTTAAATTATTTTAACAAGAAGAATAGGTATCAATGTTTTCGGGGTTTGCGTGATGTTTGTTGCAATAGTAACTGAAGTTCGATGTTTTTTTTATTCCGTGGGGTTCTTATAAAAGTTAAGTGCACCACAAAAAAAGAGGCACGCTTGCCTCTTGATATTCTTCCAGAAACTTCATAGTTTTGGAGGACTCGTAATTGGTTCCGTTCAACCTAGTTTTAATTGTTGGTGCTGCTCACGCAACGAAATTCTCGTTTTTGGCAGATCGTAGTTATTTTCTGTTTCGTTCAATTATTTCTTTTAATCCTGGTTTACAAGTTAATAAATGCCAACCTCCAAAAACAACAAAAACTTTATCATTTTCATTCAGTAAATTATCAATGGTTTTTAATAAAAATTGGTCTCTTATGTTTTTTGATTTTCTTCCAATTTCTTGAAATTTTCCATTTGCGTCAAATGGATTTGTTGGTTTTAAATCTTTTAGACTAAATTTTCGACCAACTAATTTCTCATAATTGATTTTGTAAAAACTAAACTTCTTTTCTTCGATAGTTAAATTTACTTTTCCCTCTTTGATTATATAATTTTCAATGAATTCATTATATCTTTTTTCAATTTCTTTTTCTTGTGAAATTTTCTCTCCAAATAAACCCCACATCAATCTTTCTGTTATGATATATGCTAAAAATTCTCCTTTGGAATAAGTTTTTAATAGTTCACTAAATTCAAAATCTACATTTGGGTCACCATTAATAGTTTTTATTTTCAAGCTATCTGACATTATTTTTGTCAATCCAATTTCTCCATCTTTTTGTAAAGCATCTTTTTTTGATAGATATTTTCTTTGCGAAATATCTCCGCCTTCATTTACACAAATATTTGGTTTTACATTATAGAATTTTGTTTCTATTTCGGAGAACATTTTATTTTCAACATCGTTATTATCTGTTAAATGTTCAACTCCACAAAAAATAATTTCTTTATTTCCATTTTTGAATTCTAAAATATAAGGATTAGATGGTAAATGACCATTTTCATCAAGTTTCAGATCAAGATAACTTACTGTAGCAAAATTTTTTACTATTATACTTTTTGTTTTTGTTTTTTCTTTTTCATTGCAACTAATTAGTACAAATAAGGAAAAAAATACATATTTTATGTTTTTCATATTTCAGTTTTTCGTCATTTCGGAGACTATGTCTGCAAAAGTTCTGTTACTAAAGTTTGTTTGGGACTAAATTAAGCCCTATTTTCTGATTTGCCAAATCTTCCAAATACAAAACCAACTTCCCATTAAGCCAAATGCCCAAATCCGTTGTAGTGGCTGTTAGGTGTTCGGTTTTATTCGTCCATGTCTTCAAATATTAG
>DAORUG010000186.1:0-5457 GCA_035433125.1 Flavobacterium sp. | reverse complement strand
AATGCAAATCTTCGGTATCCAGCATTCGCAAAGCATCAGGGCAATTTTCGGCCACACGCCAGCCAAATTGTTCTTCCATCATAAAACGGTCGAACAAAACGATTGTAGGATTCAATTCTTTTACAAAAACATCAAAACTGGAACAATTTAAAGCTATGGATTTCTTGGAAACCCCTAGTGACTCCAAGTCAACCATATAATCGCTATCCATTGCCGGGCTGGAATAAGTCACATCAAAACCGTGTTCCTTAAAAATGGAAATCAACTGCACCATCCTTCCTCCTGCTGCGGAAGAATTGGGCTCGGGCCAAACAAATCCAATAATTAAAAGGTGTTGATTTGCAATCATAAATTAGATTTTACGATGCAAAATAAGGAAAATAAACCGCAAATCAATCCATTCTACAACAAATAAAATCTGTATTTTTACAATCAATTTCCATAAATATAAAGAAAATGTTAGGATTAAAATTAGTCACCGACCCAAAATGGGTAAATATTGTTGAATCGAACATAGAAGAAATCTTGACCGATCACGCTTGGTGCGAGCAAAAAGCGGCAACGAACATTATCACCATTATCACTTACAATTCGGAACACGAGGATTTGGTAACGGATTTATTGGAAATTGCCAAAGAAGAAATCGAGCATTTTCAGTTGGTGCACAACATCATCAAAGAACGTGGACTAAAATTGGGAAGAGAAAGGAAAGACCATTATGTGAACGAACTTTTCAAATTTATGAAAAAAGACGGTAGCCGTAATGACGCTTTTGTCGACAGATTACTCTTCTCGGCAATGATTGAGGCCAGAAGTTGCGAGCGATTCAAAGTATTGTCACAGAATATTGAAGACAAGGAATTGGCCGAATTTTATAGAAAACTAATGATTAGCGAAGCGGGGCATTATACCACTTTTCTTGGCTTTGCCAGAAAATATTCTGAGAAAGTGGATGTTGACAAACGTTGGCAAGAATGGTTGGATTTTGAGGGAGAACTCATTACTAACTACGGAAAAAACGAAACTGTTCACGGATAAAATCCTCACCCCAGCCCTCTCCAAAGGAGAGGGAGTCGAAACTGGACAAAAGAAATAGCATAATTAAACGCAAATACTATTAAACAGAATTATAAAATTGAAATTCATAAAGATTGAAATTCAATTTATTACATCACGATATTAAAATATGGATGCGATAAAGATAAAATCAATTTTGGTTAAAACAGCAAAATATATTGGGATAACCTTTGCGGTAATTCTTGCACTGATGTTTGTTACGCCATACATTTTCTCAGATAAAATCAAGGAAGAAATCAAAAAAACCGCTAACCAAAAATTGGCGGGAGAAATGAATTATTCGGATGTGAATGTTTCTTTTTTCAAACACTTCCCTTCTTTGACTTTGACTTTGAATGATTTTAAACTCAACGGTTCGGCTCCATTTCAAAAAGAACGATTGATTAATGCCAAAGAAGTTTCCTTTGGAATCAATGTTTCAAGTCTTATTTTTGGGAAATCCATAAAAATTGACGAAATCTATCTATCCAATTCCACCATAAACATCAAAGTCAACAAAGACGGATTAGCCAATTACAACGTTTATATTGCCGAGAAAGAAGTTGAAAAAACGGATGAAGAATCGGCAGCAATTAAACTCGACCGAATCGAAATCATAAATAGTCAAATGACTTATGATGACCAAACGACCCAAGTTCACTTTGATGCTTTTGGTTTTAACTATCTCGGAAAAGGAGATTTAAGTCAAGATATTTTCGATTTATACTCGAAAGCAAAAATCGACAAACTCAATGTGCTCTACGAAAACGAACATTATTTAATGAACAAAAAAGTAGATGCCGATTTAATTACCAAAATAAATGTCAACTCACTTTCTTTTGTTTTCGAGCAAAACGATTTGATGATCAACCAACTTCCTGTTGATTTCAAAGGAAAATTTGATTTCTTGAAAGACGGTTACAATATAGATTTTATTGTAAAATCAACAGATAGCAACCTTAAAGATTTGTTCACGGCTTTCCCTCCAAAGTACATTACTTGGCTTGGCAAAACAGAAATCAAGGGCAAAACCGATTTACTCCTTACCCTAAAAGGGAAATATATTGAATCCAAAAAAATTGCTCCAGAATTAAATCTGGATTTTAAAATAAGAGACGGATTTATTAATTATAACAAAAGTGCCTTTCCAGTTTCGAACCTGAATTTGGATTTATCCACAAGCTTGCCTTCATTAAATCCAGAACTTTTAATTGTCAATACAAAAAACATCTCTTTAAACATTAATCAAGATTATTTGAAGGCAAAATTGTACGTTAAAGGAATGAATACTCCTGAAATTGACGCGATTTTCAATTCCAAAATAGATTTGGAAAAACTTAATAAAGCCCTAGGAATTCCAGATATCGAACTAAAAGGAACACTTGTTGGCGAAGGAAAAGCCAAAGGAAAATACGATCCTCTGCATAAAGTCTTCCCGATTACCAATGCCAATATCAACCTGAAAAGTGGCTATATCAAAACCAAATATTATCCAAATCCGATTACCAATATCAACATTCTGACTACCATAAACAACCAGAAAGGAACATTCAGCGATTTGAAAATCACATTAAAACCTGCCGAATTTACATTCGAAGGAAATCCTGTTTTCGTGGAAGCTCAATTGGATAATTTTGATGACCTTGCTTACGACATCAAGGCAAAAGGGACGCTTGACATCAGTAAAATTTACAAAGTTTTCTCCCAAAAAGGACTGGATATTGACGGTTTTGTCAAAGCCGATTTGGTTTTGAAAGGCAAACAAAGCGATGCTGAAAAAGGAAATTACAGCAAACTGCACAACAAGGGAACATTAGAACTAAGAAACATTTTAATAGCAACAGAATACTTACCGAAAAAATTCCTCATCAAAGAAGGGATTTTCAAAATTAATCAGGACAAAATGTCTTTCAATAACTTCTTGGCGGCTTACGGACAATCTGATTTCAGGATGAATGGTTATTTGCAAAACGTATTTAATTTTGCCACTACAAAAACTGGGGTTTTGAGAGGCTCATTCACCTTAAATTCAACCTATATCAATGCCGATGAATTTATGTCTGAGACTGAGGTTGCCACAACAAATCCAGCCACTGCATCAAACCCAGAAACAAAATCGACTTCCGCAAAAGTAGAAACAGGAGTAATTATCATTCCTTCTAATTTAGATTTGAAATTCCAAGCCAATGCCCAAAAAGTAAACTTCAACGAGCTTACACTTAAAGACGCAAAAGGTTCCATTAATATGTATAAAGGCGTTTTGACAATGCAAAATACTGGTTTCAACTTGATAGGTTGCACAGTGAATATGAATGCTAAATACCAAGCCAGCACACCTAAAAGGGCACAATTCGAATACGACATCAAAGCATCTGATTTTGACATCAAAAGAGCTTATAATGAAATAAAAATCTTCCGTGAAATGGCTAGCGCGGCAGAAAAAGCTCAAGGAACCATTTCATTGGAATACAAACTCAAGGGCCGATTGAATGCCAATATGGAACCCGTTTATCCTTCATTGGTTGGTAATGGAATCGTATCGGTGAAAGACATCAAATTACACGGAATGAAAATGTTTAATGCTGTTGCCAAGAAGACCAGCAAAGAAGAAATTAAAAACCCGGAATTATCCAAGGTAGAAATCAAAAGTTCCATCAAGAATAATATCATTACCCTAGAACGATTCAAGTTTAAATTTGCCGGTTTCAGACCAAGAATTGAAGGAACCACAAGCTTGGACGGAAGATTAAACATCAAAATGAGACTGGGATTACCCCCATTGGGAATCATTGGAATTCCAATGACCATTACAGGAAATAAAGACAATCCAAAAGTAAAAATTGGTAAAAAATCAGAAGATTTAGAAGAAACAAAAGATACGATTCAATAATGTTTTATTCTATTTTTATTGCCGATTTTTAATAATACTGGAACTTGATAGCCTAGCATACAAATCCAGCCAATCAAACAAGCTAATGCGAATCCTTTGATTCCAAAATAAGAGGCAATCAAATAAGCAGCAGTCACTCGAACAATAATTTGAATAAACGTGGAATTAAGTGTTTTTTTCATCTTTCCTAATCCACGGAAATAACCCTGTATCACATTGGTTAAACCAGGCAACAAATAAAGAATTGACATAATTTTTAGATATTGAACACCTTCTTCAACTACTTGTGATTCAGCTGCACCAACAAATAAAATCATTAAATCCTTGGCAAATAAGAAAATGATAATCGTCATTAGTAAACTGTAAAAAACTTCCATCTTAAACCCAATAATGAATCCCTTTCGAATACGATTATAATTCCCTTTCCCTTTGTTCTGTGCCAAAAAGCCAGTAATTCCGTGTCCTATATTTTGTTGAACAATCATTACAAAATCATCAATTCTTGTGACTGCGTTAAATGCAGCAATTACAAAAACACCTAATGGGTTTACCGCACCTTGAATCAGAAATTTACCCAAATGCAAAGTAATTTGTTGCATTGCAGCAACAGAACTATAGCTCATTATGATTTTTAGAAAATCTTTATCCAAAATAAATTCACTTTGTTTAAATCTCAAAAAAGGAATATTAAAACGTACATACAAAATACAAAAAAGAGCAGAGAATGCTTCTGCAATAACTGTGGCCAATGCAGCACCAGCAACGCCTTGTTTCCAAATAACGACAAATAGAATATCCAAAACAACATTAAGAAAAGCAGATGCAATTAAAAAATATAAAGAAACTTTCGAGTTACCCATACTGCGCAAAGTAGCCGCATAAATATTATAAATAAAAGTAAATATAAGTCCGATAAAAATTATCTGTAAATAAGTGGTAGCATCATCTATAATTACAGCTGGTGTATTCATCAACGCAAGAATCTTGTGTGTAAAGAAAAACCCTAAAATAACAATTAGTAGTGTAAATAATCCACCAACAATTATTGAAGTCGAAATAACTTTTTTTAAATTATCAATGTCATTTGATCCAAAATAATTACCCATCAAAACGGACATCCCTAAACAAATCCCAATAATTAAAAAAAGCATTATGTTCATTACAGGACTTGCTGCACCTAAAGATGCCAAAGCATTAACTCCAACAAAACGACCTACTATAATAGAATCAACGGCATTGTATGTCAGAACAAAAAAATTACCAATAATCAGCGGTAATGTAAAATGAATAATTTGAGGAGTAATTGCTCCTCTAGTCATATCTACAACATTTTTATTATTCATTTTTCTAAAAATACTAGATTAAAATAGTGAACCATTATATCAAATAAATTTACGTCTAAAAAACCAGAATCATCCAAAACCAATCATAAAACAAAAAACCCCGTTTCGTTAGAAACAGGGTTTTTCAAAAGAAAGGCGACGACATACTCTCCCACATAACTGCAGTAC
>DAORUG010000185.1:0-5460 GCA_035433125.1 Flavobacterium sp. | reverse complement strand
TTTAGTTTTCTTCACGAATTAGAATTTTTGTTGGAAGAAGGATTGATAAAAGGAGGAGATTTGAATAATGCTATTGTTTATGTGGACAAGGAAATTTCCGAGAAAACGATGAATAATCTGAAAATTGCTTTTGGAAAAGAGGAATTGACAGTGAAACCCAATGGGATTTTAGATAATCTAACTTTGCATTATCCAAATGAAGCTGCAAGACATAAATTGCTGGATGTTGTAGGCGATTTATCGTTAATTGGAACTCGAATTCAAGGAAAAGTAATTGCTAATAAACCAGGTCATTTTGTTAACACTCAGTTTGCCAAAAAGATTGCCAAAATCATTAAAATCGAACAAAGAAACTATGTTCCTGTTTATGATTTGAATCAAGAACCTTTGATGGACATTCATAAAATCATGTCGGTTTTACCTCATAGACCTCCATTTTTATTTATCGATAGAATTTTAGAAATGTCTGATAGTCATATCGTTGGGTTGAAAAACGTGACAATGAACGAAAGTTTCTTTGTAGGTCATTTTCCAGGAGCACCAGTAATGCCGGGAGTTATTATTGTTGAAGCCATGGCACAAACTGGAGGGATTTTAGTATTGAGTACGGTTCCAGATCCAGAAAATTATTTGACTTATTTTATGAAAATCGATAATGTCAAATTCAAGCATAAAGTACTTCCAGGAGATACTTTGACATTCAAATGCGAATTAATTACTCCTATAAGAAGAGGAATTTGTCATATGCAAGCCAATGCTTACGCCAATGGAAAACTAGTAGCCGAAGCTGAATTGATGGCGCAAATCGCTAAAAAACAATAATTAAAATGTTTATAGTTTGTTGTTGATGGTTTATAGTTAAAAACCATATCCTCAATCACAAGCTCAAACCACAAACCAAACTATATGAATCAACCGTTAGCTTATGTTCATCCAGGTGCAAAAATTGCAAAAAATGTAGTTATTGAACCTTTTACCACTATTCATAATAACGTTATTATAGGCGATGGAACTTGGATAGGTTCAAATGTAACTATAATGGAAGGCGCAAGAATAGGGAAAAATTGCAATATTTTTCCAGGCGCAGTAATTTCTGCAATTCCACAAGATTTAAAATTTGGCGGAGAAGATTCTTTGGCAATAATTGGTGATAATTGCACTATTAGAGAATGCGTTACAATCAATAGAGGAACAATTGCATCGGGACAAACTGTAATTGGAAATAATTGTTTAATCATGGCTGCGGCGCATATTGCACACGATTGTCATATTGGTAACAATGCTATAATCGTAAATGGAGTACTTTTGGGAGGTCACGTAACGATTGGGAATTATGCTATTATTGGAGGCCTTTCGGCTGTACATCAATTTATTAGTGTGGGTGATCACGCTATGATTTCTGGTGGTTCTTTGTTAAGAAAAGATGTTCCACCTTATACTAAAGCAGCAAAAGAGCCATTATCCTATGTGGGAATCAATTCAGTTGGATTGAGAAGACGTGGATTTACCTCCGAAAAAATAAAAGAAATTCAAGAAATTTACAGAATATTGTACCAAAAAAATTACAATACAACTCAAGCTTTAGGAATCATTGAAGGCGAAATGGAAGCCACTCCTGAGCGTGACGAAATCATAGATTTTATCAGAAACTCATCAAGAGGAGTAATGAAAGGCTATTCGGGGAATTACTAGAAAACAGATTTTAGATTAAAATCGCGATTGACAATAAACAATTAACAATAAACAACAAACAGATAAAATGGCATCAACATCAGATATTAGAAACGGATTGTGTATAAAATATAACAACGACATCTATAAAATTATTGAATTTCTTCATGTAAAACCAGGAAAAGGACCTGCTTTTGTTAGAACTAAACTAAAAAGTTTATCTAACGGAAAAGTATTGGACAATACCTTTTCAGCAGGACATAAAATCGAAGAAGTTCGTGTTGAAAACCATAAATTCCAATATTTATACCCAGAAGGCGATTTGTTTCACTTTATGAATATTGAATCTTTTGAACAAATATCTTTGAACAAAAATGTATTGGATTCTCCAGATTTATTAAAAGAGGGTGAAAATGTTATGATTGCTATCAATACTGAAACTGATTTACCTTTATCGGTAGATATGCCTGCCTCAGTAATACTTGAAGTAACTTATGCTGAACCAGGAATCAAAGGAAATACAGCAACAAATGCTACAAAATCGGCTACGGTTGAAACTGGAGCTACTGTAAATGTTCCTTTATTTATCAATGAAGGCGACAAAATCAAAATCGATACCACTACTGGAAATTATATGGAAAGAGTTAAAGAATAGTTGGCAGTTTTCAGTATTCAGTTTGCAGTCAAATTGAATACCAAATACTGAACACTGAACACTAAATTATGAAATTCAATACAACATACACCTTAAAAGAAATTGCAACTATTATCAACAGCGAATTCGTTGGTGATGAAAATTTTCCAGTTTCCGGAATGAATGAAATTCACGTGGTAGAATCGGGAGATATTGTTTTTGTGGATCATCCCAAGTATTACGATAAAGCGTTGAACTCTGCTGCAACAACCATTTTGATTAATAAAAATGTAGATTGTCCTGAAGGTAAAGCCTTATTGATTTCGGATGACCCTTTTCGTGATTTCAATATTTTAACCAAACATTTCAAACCCTTTCAATTTTCGAATGTGGCTGTTTCGGCTTCGGCCAAAATTGGAGCAGGAACGGTGATCCAACCCAATTCTTTCATTGGAAACCATGTTGTTATTGGAAAAAATTGTTTGATTCATTCCAATGTTTCTATTTATGATCATACCGTAATTGGTGATAATGTAATTATTCACGCAGGAACTATTCTTGGTGCAGATGCTTTTTATTATAAAAAACGTCCTGATGGTTTTGACCAATTAATTTCAGGTGGAAGAGTAGTCATCAAAGACAATGTGGGTATTGGTGCACTTTGTACTATAGACAAAGGAGTTACAGGCGATACCACCATTGGTGAAGGAACAAAATTAGACAACCAAGTGCATGTTGGGCACGACACCGTTATTGGAAAAAAATGTTTGATTGCTTCCCAAACAGGAATTGCAGGTTGCGTAATCATAAAAGACGAAGTTACCATTTGGGGACAAGTAGGAACCACAAGTGGCATAACAATAGGAGAGAAGGCGGTAATTTTAGGACAAACAGGAGTCACAAAATCAGTCGAAGGTGGAAAAACTTATTTTGGTACACCTATAGAAGAATCTCGCGAAAAATTGAAACAGCTTGCCAATATTAAAAAGATTCCGGAAATACTTCAAAAATTAAAAGAATTATTATGAAGCCAAAAGATATTGTTCTCGATTTCTATAAATCAGATGTTCTCTTAGACAGAAAAACAGTTAGTGAGTTGCTTCATCCCGAAGTTACCATAGATTGGAATACCAACAAAGGTTTTATCCAAATGGATTTCAATGATATTTTGTCCCTAACCGATGAATTATCTAAAGCTTATGTTCGTTCCAAAATTAGAATTAGCCATATTCTACAAGAAAAAAATCTAGTTTCATTGCGATTTTCCCACTTTGTGAAAACGATCGAAAATCCAAGAGAAGAAATGTTAATGGGTAATTTTTTCGTCATTTGGGAAGTCAAAGACGATAAATTGTTCAGAGGGTATCAAATGAGTCATTTTTCTTAACTATTTTTTCAAATATTAACAGCAAAACCATACTTTTGCAATTCTATCAAAAAAACCACATAAAAAATATATCATGAGTGTTTTAGTCAATAAAGATTCTAAAATAATTGTTCAAGGATTTACAGGAAGTGAAGGAACTTTTCACGCCTCTCAAATGATTGAATACGGAACAAATGTTGTTGGAGGTGTTACTCCAGGAAAAGGAGGAACTAAACATTTGGACCGTCCAGTTTTCAATACAGTAAAAGATGCTGTTGAGCAAGCAGGAGCTGATACAACAATCATTTTTGTACCGCCAGCTTTCGCAGCAGATGCCATTATGGAAGCTGCAGATGCAGGAATTAAAGTTATTATCGCCATCACCGAAGGTATTCCTGTAGCCGATATGATTAAAGCCAATAACTATATAAAAAGCAGAAATTGCAGATTAATTGGTCCAAACTGTCCGGGTGTTATCACTCCAGGTGAAGCCAAAGTAGGGATTATGCCAGGTTTTGTTTTCAAAAAAGGAACTGTTGGTATCGTTTCAAAATCAGGAACTTTGACTTATGAAGCTGCTGACCAAGTGGTAAAACAAGGATTAGGAATTACAACAGCCATTGGTATCGGTGGAGATCCAATTATTGGAACTACAACAAAAGAAGCCATCGAATTATTTATGAATGATCCCGAAACAGAATGTATCGTGATGATTGGTGAAATTGGAGGCCAACTCGAAGCAGATGCTGCTAAATGGATTAAAGCGGATGGAAACCGCAAACCGGTTATTGGATTTATTGCTGGTGAAACTGCTCCAAAAGGAAGAACAATGGGTCACGCAGGTGCAATTGTTGGTGGTGCTGACGATACCGCCGAAGCTAAAAAACGCATTATGAGAGAATGTGGAATTCACGTTGTAGATTCTCCAGCCGAAATCGGGAAAAAAGTAAAAGAAGTTTTAGGATAATCTAAAACACACGATAAAATCTAATACCTCACGGTTTTCGTGGGGTATTTTATTTAATAATAATAGAAAATAAAATGTACAAAGAATTAAAAAAAATCAAAGTCAAAAATCAGTTCGCTTTTTCAATTGACGATAGTTTAGAAGAAGTTTGCAATGCATCAGAAGGTGGAAGTGGGATTTTCTTGGTCTATGCAATTGATGGTGAAGAGAAAGAATTGATTATGGTAGGTTCTACAGGGACAATCCAAAATGACGGAACATTAAAAAGTAAAAACGGTGGTTTGTTCGATAAAATTGTGAATGGTCATCAATTTGCCAAAACGGGCAGAAAATATTCTTGGCCGGCACAAATGAAATTGGAAAACATCTCTAGATTAGAAGTGTATTGGTATGAAACTTTCAACGAGAAAAATAAAGTAATTCCAACGTTCTTAGAAGGACAAATTTTACAAAATTTCTTGGACGAAAATGCAAGATTGCCAAGATGGAATGTGGCTTTTTAGTGCATTTCTAAAAATTTTATAAATTCAAAAGCTTTACTTCGGTAAGGCTTTTTTTTCGGGAACTTTTCAGGAAATGAACCTTATTCTTTTTTTAATGTAGAAATGTCCTTAATTAATTGCTGAATTTCCAGTTCTAAAGTGGCGTTATAAATACCTCTAATCTTCTTGTTTTTATCTACCAATAGAATGTGTTCCGTATGCAAAAAATCTGTTGTGTCTTTTGAAAAACCAATATTTTCTTCCGCAAAATAACTTTTTCGTGCCAACTCATATATTTCTTCTTTTTATTTCATCAAAATACTTCTCAGGTGTAGAGAAT
>DAORUG010000184.1:0-5482 GCA_035433125.1 Flavobacterium sp. | reverse complement strand
ATTACCGATCTTCCCCAACGTGCTTTTTCGACCAAAATCCCTTCTTCCTTCCAGTTGTGCAAAACCTTGTCGATATTTTTTTGAATTTTGTCTTCAATCAATTCTACTATATCCGATTGAGACAAATTATCAAAATTATATTTCTTACTGACATTGATGAAAATCCCATCCCATTTGATAAACGGTCCAAAACGACCAGTTCCCTTTTGTACTGGTTCGCCCTTGTAAGTTGCTATTGGCGCATCTGCCTGAGCTTTTTCATCAATAAGTTCTTTTGCTCTTTCTATAGAAATATCAAGTGGATTTTCGCCTTTTGGCAAAGAAACAAAAACGCTTCCGTGACGCACATAAGGACCAAAACGACCGTTACTAACCTCAACTTCTTCTCCTTTATAAGTTCCTAAATTTTTTGGTAATAGAAATAAATCCAATACTTCTTCTAACGTGATGTTTCCAATGTTTTGGTCATTCATCAAACTAGCGAATTTCTTTTCATCATCGTCGGCTTCGCCAATTTGAGCCATTGGACCAAATTTTCCTAAACGAACAGAAACTTGTTTTCCTGTTTTAGGATCAGTACCAAGAATTCTTTCTCCACTTTCTCTGTCGGCATTGGCTTCTACATCTTTCACTGTTGGGTGAAACTTATCATAGAATTCTTGCATCATTGTTGCCCATTCGATATTTCCTTCGGCAATTTCATCAAAATCCTGTTCCACTTTGGCGGTAAAATTATAGTCCAAAATATTTCCAAAATTTTTGACCAAGAAATCAGTAACAATGGTTCCAATGTCTGTTGGAACTAATTTTCCTTTATCAGAACCGGTATTTTCTTTAAGCAACTTCTCGCCTACTTTTCCGGATTGCAATGTCAATTGTGTATAATTACGTTCCTGACCGTCAAGATTTCCTTTCTCTACATAATTTCTATTGATAATGGTAGAAATCGTTGGCGCATAAGTCGATGGACGACCAATACCTAATTCCTCTAATTTTTTCACTAAAGAAGCTTCGGTGTATCTTGAAGCCGGACGAGAATATCTTTCGGTGGCTGTAATATAATTATTTTCTAATTTTTCGTTTACTTTCATTGCAGGAAGCATGCCTTCTTGCTCCTCATCATCATCATCATTTCCCTCAAGATAAACTTTCAAGAAACCTTCAAAAAGTAAAACTTCACCAGATGCAGAGAATAGTTCACTATGATTATTAGCTGCAATTTTAACGTTGGTTCTTTCCAATTCAGCATCGCTCATTTGCGAAGCTAAGGTTCTTTTCCAAATCAAATCATACAAACGCGCTTGATCTCTGTCTATATTTACGGTATGTCGCGACATATCGGTAGGACGAATCGCTTCGTGAGCTTCTTGCGCACCTTTGCTTTTATTGACAAAAGTTCGTGGTTTTGAAAATTCCTTTCCGTAAGATTTAATGATTTCCGCTTGAGCGGCATCCATCGCTTCTTTAGACAAATTCACGCTGTCCGTTCTCATATAAGTAATCAATCCAGCTTCGTACAAACGTTGCGCTAATTGCATTGTGATTCCAACAGGCAGATACAATTTTCTTGCGGCTTCTTGTTGCAAAGTCGAAGTTGTAAAAGGGCTAGTTGGTGATTTTTTGGTAGGTTTTGTTTCTAAATCCGAAACTTTATAGGTAGAACCAATATTCTTTTTCAAGAAATCTTCGGCTTCTTTTTTGGTATTGAAATTCTTTGGTAATTTGGCTTTGAATGATTTTCCGGCTTCGTTTATAAATTCGGCAACTACTGAATAAGAAGCAACTGGATTGAAATTCTGGATTTCTCTTTCTCGCTCAACAATCAAACGAACGGATACCGATTGCACACGTCCTGCCGAAAGTCCTCCTTTAATTTTTCTCCAAAGAACAGGAGATAATTCGTATCCTACCAATCGGTCTAGAACTCTTCGTGCTTGTTGTGCATTGACCAAATTATAATCTATTTCTCTTGGATTATCAATTGCTTTTAGAATCGCAGTTTTGGTAATTTCATGAAAAACAATACGCTTGGTTTTGGCTTTTACCAAATTTAATTCTTCTGATAAATGCCAAGAAATAGCTTCCCCCTCGCGATCCTCATCACTTGCTAACCAAACCATTTCAGCTTTTTTGGCAAGTCCTTTCAGTTTGGTAACCAATGCTTTTTTATCGGCAGAAACTTCGTATTTTGGTTTGAAACCATTTTCTACATCTACACCAATTTCTTTGGAAGGCAAGTCGGCAATGTGCCCATAACTCGACTCAACTTGGTAATCGCTTCCAAGAAATTTCTCGATTGTTTTTGCCTTTGCAGGTGACTCTACGATAACTAAATTCTTTGCCATAGTTCTATTTTTCTGGGACAAAAGTAGAAGTTTTTTTTAAATATTGCACTTTTGGTGGTTTTAAAAGTGAATTTTACAAATCTAAAACGAATATGTGTTACTACGAATAGCAAATATTTCCACTCCTGATTTCCAAAAAAAGTTACTGCATTTGGTTACAGTTTTTGTTTGAGAATGTCCAACTATTATAAGATAGTTATAGTTAAGGATAAGATAGTTATTCTAAAATTCTGCTCTTTACATCTTTGCTGTAATTTCGTCCAATTGGAATGGTGTAAGAAAGAATTTGAATTCTGTTTCCTTCAATAAATTTTACTTTATCGATGGCAATAGTGTAGGATTTATGGATTCTAATAAATCGATCCAAGGGCAATTCTTCGGACAAAGAGGTCAAAGATTTATGAGTAATATAGGTTTTATCGACAGTTACCACCTTGATATATTCTTTCATTCCTTCGATAAAGAGTATTTCATCAATGTTTATTTTCACCATTTTTTTATCGACTTTGATAAAAATGTGTGAATCTATCCGAACAGGTTCAATCTTGAGGTTGTTTTTTAAGCTGAACTCAGTTGTGATTTTATTGATACATTTTATAAATCGTGGTAACGGAATGGGTTTTACTAAATAATCTAAAACTTCGAGGTCATAACTTTCGGCGGCAAATTCTCTAAAAGCGGTTGTGATGACTACTTTGGGTTTATTTTCCATCAAACTTATTAATTCGAAACCCGTCATCATTGGCATATTAATGTCTAAAAAAATAGTATCAACAGGGTTGTGATTAATAAAATCCAATGCTTCTAATGAATTATTAAACGTTGCAATTACTTCAAATTCTGAGAAATTTGCGAAATAATTTTGCAAGACTTTTATAGCCAAAGGCTCATCGTCAACCAATACACATTTAATCTTCATTATATATAGGTATTTGCAATTGAATGATGTAATAGTTGAATTTCACTTGATGTTCTAGAGCGAAATTGTTTTTAAAAATTAATTTCAGTCGCTTTTTAGTATTGGCCAAACCAATTCCTTTTGAGTTATTACTACTTGGTGAAAGTACAAAATTATTTATAATTTCAAAATGCAAGTAGCCATCAACTGTCTTGCAGTTAATTTTTATTTTAAGGCTGTCATTATTGTAACCTCCATGTTTAAAAGCGTTTTCCAGAAGTGAAATGAATAATAAAGGAGGAACTTTTATATCGTCAATATTCGATTCAATGTTTATGTTCACTTCTACGTTTTCGAAACGAAGTTTTTCAATTTCGATATAATTTTGGATATAATCGATTTCATTGATTAAAGGTACAAACTTGGTTCCTTCGATGTCGTACAAAACATATTCCATCAATTTTGACAATTTTATAATCACATCGGGAACTTTATCGGAGGATTCAAGTGACAAAGCATACAAATTATTCAAAGTATTGAAAAAAAAGTGCGGCTGTATTTGATTTTTCAGGTATTTCAATTTTATTTTAAATTGTTCTTCCCTCAATGCTCGATTGCGATCTCTTTCTTTCAACCAAGTCAATGTCAAATATACTGACGAAGCCATTGCCAAAACATACAATTCGCCAATGCAAACCGCCACAATATGATTGATTTCGAAAGGTTGGTAATCTCTATTGGCTTCCGGCCAGATGTTTTCTGAAATAATGTAATAGGTCATTCCGGTTTTCAATAAATAAACCACCATCAAACTCAACAGTAATCCTACTGCATATTGATAGTATTTTTTCTTTAAAACATATTTTGGAACAAGAACAAACAAATTGAAATACACCAAAGGAATGTGAAGCGCAAATTCAATAAGATTGGATTTGAAGGAATAACCATAGTCGTTAAAATAAGCTCCCCAACGCAGGAAGTTGAGCAAAAAATAAACACCCCAAAACCAAAAATGATTTTGAAGTTTTATTTCGAATTTCATCTCCTTTATTTTTCCCACTTTTTAATTAAAATAATTAAGGGCTCTCCCTGTTGAATGCCTAAAAAAAACTTTTGCAACTTTAATCAATTTGACAATAAAAAACGGCTTTTTACAAATAAAAATATGAAAATAAATAAAAACGTTTTAAAATAAAAACAAGAAAACGTTTTCGAAAAACACATTATTGATTAAAAAATGTCGTTGGTTGAAACTTTGCTACAGTTGGGAGAATTTATTTTTTTAAGATTACCCATCCCGATAAATTTACACCATAACTAACAAAAACAAACAAAAATGAAACAAATTATTTTAATCTTTATGATTATTTTTACTACGCAAATCACCTTTGCTCAAGTAAAAACCGTCAAAGGTACCGTGAGCGACGCCAGTGGATTACCATTGCCAATGGCCAACATCAATGTGCAAGGCGAAACAAAAGGAGTTACCACCGATATGGATGGTAATTTTTCGATTCAAGTAGAAAAAGGGAAAACATTGGTAATCTCTTTCGTTGGATTGGAAACTCAAAATGTAGTTGTTACTGACGAAAACACTATCAAAGTACAATTGAAAGAAGGTTCTTCAAATGCGCTTACCGAAGTTGTAGTTACTTCATTAGGTATCAAAAAATCTAAAAAAGCTGTTACTTCATCTGTTCAAGAATTAAAATCGGAAGAATTGGTTCGCGTAAAAGATGCCAACTTAATGAACACGGTGGCTGGTAAAATTGCCGGTGTGGCCGTGACTAAAAGTGCTTCGGGTGCTGGTGGATCTACTAAAGTTGTGATTCGAGGGAATTCTTCTCTTACCAACAATCAACCGCTTTATGTTATTGACGGTGTGCCTTTGATGGGAACAAGCACCACGCAACCCAACGAAACTTTTGGTAGTTTGGCTGGAGGAAATACCGATGGAGGAGATGTTATCTCTCTTTTGAATCCTGACGATTACGAAGGAATGACGGTTCTTAAGGGAGCTTCCGCTTCTGCATTGTACGGAAGTTTAGGAGCCAGCGGTGTTATTTTGTTGACTTCCAAAAAAGCAAAATCACAAAAAGCCAACTTGAAAATCTCATCCGTTTCTACTTTTGAACAAGCGGCTTATTTGCCAAAATTCCAAAATCAATATGTAGCTTCTTCAGCAGCTGGAGCTTCGACAACTTGGGGCAAAAATCCTGACGGAAGTTACACAAAAGGA
>DAORUG010000183.1:0-5542 GCA_035433125.1 Flavobacterium sp. | reverse complement strand
ATTTACATCTGCTATTTTCTTTGGATTCACAGGAACTCCCATTCAAGATGAAAACCAAAAGAAAATGAATACCACATCAACTGTATTTGGTGATGAATTGCATAGATACAGTATTGCAGATGGTATTCGTGATAAAAACGTTCTCGGTTTTGACCCATATAAAATTCTTACTTACAGAGACCGAGATTTACGATTAGCTGTTGCCTTGGAAAAAGCAAGAGCCAACAATGAAGCAGAAGCATTGGCAGACCCAAGAAAAGCAAGAGTATTTAATAAATACATGACCAGAGTTAGAATGGCTGGTCATTTTGAAACTTCAGGTCGTTATGTTCGGGGTATTGAAGATTATTTGCCCACTTCCCAATATGACCGTGACGAACACCATCATGCAGTTGTTGAGGACATTCTAAGGAATTGGATAGTTCTAAGTCAATACGGAAAATTCCACGCCATATTTGCCACAAGTAGTATTGCTGACGCAATATTGTATTACCGTTTGTTTAAAGCAGAAAATCCGAACTTAAAAATTACTGCACTATTTGACCCACACATTGACAACAACGGAAACACTGAATACAAAGAGGATGGACTTGTTGAAATATTGACCGACTACAACGAACGCTATGAGCAAGATTTCAGGCTTGCCAATCATGCAAAATTCAAAAAAGACATTGCCGCAAGACTTGCACACAAAGAGCCTTATTTAAGAATAGAATCCACACCGCATAAGCAAATTGATTTATTGATTGTGGTTGACCAAATGCTGACAGGTTTTGATTCCAAATGGATAAATACGTTGTATATGGATAAGGTGCTTGAATATGAAAATATCATTCAAGCATTTTCAAGAACCAATCGCTTATTTGGTCCTGATAAACCATTCGGAACTATTCGCTATTACCGTATGCCCCATTCAATGGAGCGAAACATCAATGATGCTATAAAACTTTATTCAGGCGACAAACCAATTGCACTTTTCGTTGAGCATTTAGATTCAAATCTCAATTCAATGAATCACGTTTACGGTGAAATTGAAAACTTATTCAGAACCGCTGGAATTGAAAATTTCGAGAGACTTCCTGATGATTTATCAGAAAGAGGAAGATTTGCCATACTGTTCAAAGATTTTAATAATTACTTAGAAGCCGCTAAAATTCAAGGTTTCAATTGGAGCAAATTGTCATACAACTTTGGAAAAGGAAAAGACAAGGTAACAATTGAAATGGCGTTGGACGAAAACACCTACTTGATATTGGCTCTTCGTTACAAAGAACTATTTAACACTGGTGGTGGCGGTGGTGGCGGTGATGTACCTTATGAGATTGAAGGTTATTTGACAGAGATAGACACCGACAAAATAGATTCAGACTATATGAACTCTCGATTTGACAAGTTCATTAAGGAGCTAAAAAAAGGAGATGTTGACCCAACTGAATTACAAAACACTTTAGATGAGTTGTATAAATCATTTGCAACCTTGACACAAGAAGAACAGAAATACGCCAACCTTTTTATTCGTGACGTTCAAAGTGGTGTTGCAAAACTTGAGAGCGGAAAAACGTTTAGAGAATATATCACAGAATACGAGTTCAACGCAAAGAATGACCAGATAAAGAAAATCGCAACTTTACTCGGCCTTGATGAATCAAAACTGCGTTCTCACATGTCATCAGGATTGACAGAGGCAAATATTAACGAATACGGACGTTTTGACGAATTAAAAAACACGGTTGACAAGGACAAAGCAAAAGCATATTTTGAAAAACTGGAGGGGACAACTATTCCTGCTTTCAAAGTAAATATCAGAGTTCACAATTTGTTACAGAAGTTTATAATTGAAGATGGTTTTGATATTGAATAATATATTGCCCACGCATTTGCAAGCACATTGCCAAAGCCGCACAAGCCAAAGCACAGACCAAAGCTTTGACAAAGAGCTTGCAAAGCCAACGCAGGACAAAATTGTTTTTAAAAAATTTCCTGACCCTTCAAAAAAAATAAAAAACGCAACGCACAGCCGACACTCAATGACACATAAACTCAATATTGACAATGGTTTGCAAAGACGGTGGACAGAAGGCCTACTGCTAACAGCGGTTTGGCGTAATGGCGGGTTCAGTGCTTCGTATGACAGTTTTGTGGTAGGTTCAAGTGCAGTTCTTCGATTGAACTTTTGTGCTAAAAATCCGCCACTACGCCAAGCCGCAAACCGTAAGCAAAACTGACCCTGTGCAAATGAACGAAACAGCGACAAAATCAACTTGGGAAAATCACCCTATTGACAATCCAAAACGGATTGATATTGATTTGCAATTTTCTGACAAACACTTTTCAAAACTAACCAAAGGGCTTATCCCTCAACAAATGGAGGACAAATGGTTCATCTTTTATGAATATGAATGGCTTTATTTTCATCGTTCCTGGACAGGTTATGGAATTTACAAAGCAAAACTCAGCAAAGGAACTGAAGGCTATTCAATAAAAGAATTTTGGGTAGAAAGAAATCAAGAAAAATATAATAACACTGAGGACAATTCTGATATTGAAATTTTTTCATTTCTTATTGCAAGAGGTCTTTTAGGAATTGACGTTCGGAACATTTACTCTAAACACTACATAAAATCAGAAACAGATATGGTAAAAGGTTGGAGTAATTTTGGGAATATGCTTTTTAGTAACCAAGGAGTTGATTATTCAATAGAAATAAAATCTGCGCTTTTTGGTGTTGCCGTTGGCGACGCTTTGGGTGTTCCAGTTGAATTCAACAGCAGACAAACGATTAGTAAAAATCCAGTAACTGATATGATTGGTTACGGAACATACGATTTGCCAGCAGGAACTTGGTCAGACGACAGTTCCCTAACATTTTGTCTTACCGAAGCATTGACACAAGATTTTGACCTTAATGTAATCGGGCAAAACTTTGTGAAATGGAAACACGAAAATTATTGGACACCACACGGACACGTTTTTGATATTGGCATTGCAACAAGTCAAGCAATCTCACGACTAGCAAAAGGCGCAAAGCCAGAGTTAGCAGGCGGTTTTGACGAAACCGATAATGGTAATGGTTCGCTTATGCGAATTTTACCATTACTTTTTTATTTGCTTGACAAACCAATTAACGAGCGTTACGACATTACAAAAAAAGTTTCGTCAATCACACACGGGCATATTCGTTCAGTAATTGCTTGCTTCTACTACCTTGAATTTGCTTTACAACTTTTTTCGGGCAAAGACAAATTTGAAACTTACAAAGATTTACAAACCGAAATCACAAACTACTTGACAAGTCATTCTATCAATTCGACAGAAATTGCATTGTTTGACAGACTTTTAAAAGACGATATTTACAAATTGGCAGAAGAAGAAATTCAAAGTAGTGGTTATGTTTTACATACACTTGAAGCAAGTATTTGGTGTTTACTTACAACAAAAAACTATAAAGAAGCAGTTTTGAAAGCCGTTAATTTGGGTAGCGACACCGACACCACAGGGGCGGTTACAGGCGGACTTGCAGGGCTTCTTTACGGACTTGACAAAATTCCTAAAAATTGGTTACAACGAATAGCGAGACATGAAGACATTGAAAACTTGGCAGAACGACTTTCCGATAAACTTGCCAGCCACTAACATTAGTATTGCCAATAGTGAGGACAGAAGAGCAATCAGTCCCGATAATTTATCGGGATAATTCTATTGTACTGCGGCTCGGGCTTGAAAAGCAAATGGATTTTACGCAAATACTTTAGATGTTTAATTTTTTTTACAGATTGTGTATATTTGAGGGATAAGTATTTTTTCTCAAACTCGTTTTGCTGTATTACTTTAGAGCAAGCTCTAAACAAAGTACATTGGTTTGTTTATTATCGTAGGCAATCTTATTGAATATATGAGCTGAATCGGCAAATAAAAACTTCAATTAAATTCAACGTGTAAAATAATCATGCACAAACTATTTTTAACCTTCCTTACCATACTTTTTGTAACAACAATTGTTGCACAAACTCCCAAAAAACTTCCCAATATTATTTATATCTATGCAGATGATATGGGCTATGGTGAATTAGGATCTTATGGTCAGCAAAAAATTAAAACACCCAACCTTGATCAATTAGCAAGGGAAGGCATTTTGTTTACACAGCACTATACATCAGCTCCTGTATGTGCCCCGGCAAGAACAATGTTGATGACAGGAAAACACAGTGGCCATGCCTACATACGTGGCAATTACGAATTAGGAGGATTTGAGGATGATAAGGAAGGTGGGCAAATGCCCTTACCAGAAGGCACTTTTACCATAGCAAAAATGCTGAAAAATGCAGGTTATTCAACGGGCATGATTGGCAAATGGGGCCTGGGCATGAATAATACAACGGGCAACCCCAATAAGCAGGGTTTTGATTATTATTACGGCTATCTTGACCAAAAACAATCCCATAATTTTTATCCTACCCACCTTTGGGAAAATGGAAAATGGGATACCTTGAATAATCCTTATTTTTTTGTACACCGTACAATTCCAGCCAACTCGCCTGATTCAGCATTTGATCATTTCAAAGGAAAAGATTATTCCATTACAAAGATGGCAGAGAAAACACTGAGTTTTATTAAAGCCAATAAAAACAAACCTTTCTTTTTATATCTGCCTTATACGGTACCGCATATCTCTTTACAGGCACCTGATGAAGCAGTACAGGAATACATTGGCCAGTTTGATGAGCTACCTTATTATGGCGATAAAGGCTATGCACCCTGCAAATATCCTTTATCTACTTACGCAGCTATGATAACCTATATGGACAAGCAAATTGGGAGAATAATGGCTCTATTAAAAGAATTAAATTTAGATAGAAATACTTTAGTTATGTTTAGCAGTGATAATGGAACCACATTTGATGCAGGCGGTATAAAAGCAGAATATTTTAAGTTAACCGGGGGATTGCGAGGCAGAAAACAGGACTTATATGAAGGAGGCATCAGAGTTCCTTTTATTGCAAGATGGCCGGGGAAAATACCCGGGGGAAAAACTTCTGATCTTGTTTTTGCACAATATGATTTACTGCCTACCCTTGCAGAATTAACCTATGCAAAAGCATGGCCAAATGATGGTATTTCTTTTTTGCCTGCACTAATAGGCAACAACAAACAGCAAAAGAAACATGAATTTTTGTATTTTGAATTTCCGGAAAAAGGCGGGCAGGTAGCGATACGTATGGGTAATTGGAAAGGAGTAAAAAGCAATATGAAAAGTAATTTAGAAGCTACCTGGGAAATATATAACCTTGATACGGACAAGTATGAAACCCTTGATGTAGCAAAACAACATCCGGATCTGATAAAGAAATTTGAAGAAATTTTAAAGAAAGAACACCAGCAGGCTCATATAAAAGAATGGGAATTTATAGCCCCAAAATTCTCTGCAAAAAACTGATTGCTTTTTTAAAAATATAATTGCAAGATAAAGAGCTGCTTCTTAGAAATATAATGATATTTTGAATGAAGGGCCGTAAATGAAATCGAACTCACTCCATTACTTCGA